>CAXNFO010000311.1:0-3016 GCA_964201395.1 Limnohabitans sp. | reverse complement strand
ATTGTCCAGCCGACCACGGCCAGCCAGATTTTCCACGTGCTGCGTCGTCAAATGGTGCGCAATTTGCGTAAGCCTTTGATCATCTTCACACCCAAGTCTTTGTTGCGCAACAAGGATGCTGCGTCCCCTGTGTCTGAGTTCACCAAGGGCGGATTCCAAACCATCATCCCTGATAACGCCGATCTCAAAAATGACAAGGTCAAACGCATTTTGGTGTGCTCGGGCAAGGTCTACTACGACTTGGCCAAGAAGCGAGAGGAAAAGGGACATGACGACACGGCCATTCTGCGTTTAGAGCAGCTGTACCCATTCCCACACAAAGCCTTTGCCAATGAATTGAAAAAATACCCCAACGCGGCCGAGATTGTCTGGTGTCAAGACGAACCGCAAAACCAAGGGGCGTGGTTCTTCATTCAGCACAATATCCATGAAAACATGCTGGATGGGCAAAAGTTGGGTTACGCAGGACGTGCGGCTTCTGCCTCACCTGCGGTCGGCTATTCACACCTGCATCAGGACCAGCAAAGGGCTTTGGTGGATGCAGCTTTTGCCAAGCTCAAAGGCTTTGTCCTGACGAAATGAAATCAAGCGAGAGCCCCTGCTGAGGGCCCGCTGCAAAAACCCATCTTAGGAAAAACACATGTCGATCGTAGAAGTAAAAGTTCCGCAATTGTCCGAATCAGTGGCTGAAGCCACGATGTTGCAATGGAAAAAGAAGGCTGGAGATACCGTATCTGCCGATGAAATTTTGATTGAAATTGAAACCGATAAGGTTGTTTTAGAGGTGCCCGCCCCCGCGGCTGGCGTGTTGTCTGAAATTTTGGTGGCAGATGGTGGCACTGTCATTGCTGAGCAATTGATTGCGCGCATTGACACCGATGGAAAGATGTCGGCCGCTTCTACATCACCCCAAGTTGCGGCAGCGCCTGCGCTGGCATCGACCGCAGCCCCCCAAGCGGGAGCTTCGATTGACATGGGCAAGGCCAATGTGCTGATGCCGGCTGCAGCCAAACTGATGGCCGATCATGCTTTGCCAGCGGGCTCTGTTGCTGGCAGTGGCAAAGATGGGCGCATCACCAAAGGCGATGTATTGGGTGCCGTGGCCAGTGGCGCCAAGCCAGTTGTCGCATCACCCATCCCGACAGGGATCGTTGTAACGGCCCTGCCTCAGGTGGCCGGACCCAAGGTGGACTTGGGCGATCGACCCGAACAACGTGTGCCCATGAGCCGCTTGCGGGCCAGGGTGGCTGAGCGCTTGCTGCAATCGCAATCGACCAATGCCATTTTGACCACCTTCAACGAAGTCAACATGGCGCCCGTGATGGAAATGAGGAAGCGTTTCCAGGAAAAGTTCGAAAAAGAGCATGGGGTGAAGATTGGCTTCATGAGCTTTTTTGTCAAAGCAGCCGTGCACGCCTTGAAAAAATATCCGGTTCTCAATGCCTCCGTGGATGGCAATGACATCGTTTACCACGGCTACTTTGACATCGGCATTGCGGTGGGTTCTCCCCGAGGTTTGGTCGTGCCCATTTTGCGCAATGCCGACCAAATGAGTTTTGCCGAAATTGAAAAGAAGATTTCGGAATTTGGCGCCAAAGCGCGTGATGGAAAGCTCGGCATTGAGGACATGACCGGCGGCACCTTCTCCATCAGCAATGGTGGTGTTTTCGGTTCCATGCTGTCGACACCCATCATCAACCCGCCTCAGTCGGCCATTTTGGGTGTCCACGCCACCAAAGACAGGGCTGTGGTTGAAAATGGTCAAGTGGTGGTTCGCCCGATCAATTATCTGGCCATGTCCTACGACCACCGCATCATCGACGGCCGCGAAGCTGTCTTAGGACTGGTCGCCATGAAGGAAGCCTTGGAAGACCCAGCACGTTTGTTGTTTGACATTTAAGGTAATCAACATGAGCAAACCATTCGACGTCATTGTCATTGGCGCGGGGCCTGGTGGTTACATCGCCGCCATCCGCGCTGCCCAGTTGGGCTTTCAAGTCGCTTGTATCGATGAATGGCAAAACGCCGCCGGTGGCCCAGCCCCTGGCGGCACCTGTACCAATGTGGGTTGCATTCCGTCCAAGGCCTTGCTGCAGTCGTCAGAGCATTTTGACCACGCCAACCACCACTTTGCCGAACATGGCATCACAGCCACCGGGGTGAAGATGGACGTGGCGCAAATGCTCAAACGCAAAGACACCGTGGTCAAGCAAAACAACGACGGCATCTTGTTCTTGTTCAAGAAAAACAAGGTCACCTTCTTCCATGGACGCGGTGCTTTTGCCAGCAAGTCCGATGCAGGCTATGAAATCAAAATCACTGGAAAAACGGAAGAATCGCTGACTGCCAAACACATCGTCATCGCCACAGGTTCCAGCGCCCGTGCCTTGCCTGGTACGCCGTTTGACGAGGTCAATGTGCTGTCCAACGACGGTGCGTTGCGTGTGGGTGCGGTCCCTAAGAAGCTGGCCTTGATTGGCTCAGGCGTGATCGGCTTGGAAATGGGTTCGGTGTGGCGTCGTTTGGGCGCAGAGGTCACTATTCTTGAAGGCCTGCCTACATTCTTGGGCGCGGTGGACGAACAAATCGCCAAAGAAGCCAAAAAGGCGTTTGACAAGCAAGGCTTGAAGATCGAGCTGGGCGTCAAGGTTGGCGAGATCATCAATGGCAAAAAAGGTGTGACGGTGAATTACACCAACGCCAAGGGCGAAGCGGTGAAGTTAGATGCAGACAAACTCATTGTCAGCATTGGCCGTGTGCCCAACACCACGGGTCTGCACCCTGATGCGGTGGGCTTGGCGCTTGACGAGCGTGGCGCCATTCTGGTGGACGCCGATTGCAAAACCAACTTGCCAGGCGTGTGGGCGGTGGGCGATGTGGTGCGTGGCCCCATGCTGGCTCACAAAGCAGAAGAGGAGGGCGTGGCCGTGGCTGAGCGTATTGCCGGTCAACACGGACATGTGAACTTCAACACCATCCCTTGGGTGATCTACACCAGCCCCGAGATCGCTTGGGT
>CAXNFO010000310.1:0-3041 GCA_964201395.1 Limnohabitans sp. | reverse complement strand
TCAGCATTGAAGACGGCATGCACGAGACCGACTGGGACGGCTGGAAGCTGCTGACCGAGCGCCTGGGCAAAAAAGTGCAGCTGGTCGGTGACGATTTGTTTGTGACCAACACCAAAATCCTCAAAGAAGGCATAGACAAAGGCATGAGCGTGGCCGTGGGCGACGAAGGTGGCTTTGCCCCCAACGTGGACAGCCACGAAGCAGCCATCCAAATGATTTTGCAAGCCATCGAAAACGCCGGTTTCACCGCAGGTGAACAAGTTGCCTTGGGCCTGGACTGCGCCGCCAGCGAGTTCTACAAAGACGGCCTCTACCACCTGAGCGGCGAAGGCCTGCAACTGACCTCGGCCCAATGGACCGACATGCTGGCCACCTGGGTCGACAAATACCCCATCATCAGCATCGAAGATGGCATGTCCGAGGGCGACTGGGACGGCTGGAAAATCCTCACCGACCGCTTGGGCAAAAAAGTGCAATTGGTGGGCGACGACTTGTTTGTCACCAACACCAAAATTTTGCAAGAGGGCATCGACAAAGGCGTGGCCAACTCCATCCTGATCAAGATCAACCAAATCGGCACCCTGACCGAAACCTTCGCCGCCATCGAAATGGCCAAGCGCGCGGGCTACACCGCCGTCATCAGCCACCGCTCGGGCGAGACCGAAGACACCACCATCGCCGACATCGCGGTGGGCACCAATGCCGGGCAAATCAAAACCGGTTCCTTGAGCCGCAGCGACCGCCTGGCCAAGTACAACCAGCTGCTGCGGATCGAAGAAGACCTGGGTGAGATTGCCACCTACCCGGGCCGCAAAGCCTTTTACAACCTGCGCTGAACCGAGAGCCCCGCATGCGCCGCCCCATGCCCCTGATCCTGATCGGCTTGCTGCTGATCTTGCAGGGCCAGTTGTGGCTGGGCCGGGGCAGCTTGCCCTCGGTGTGGCAACTCGGTCAGCAATTGCAGGTGCAGAAAAAACAAAACGCCGTGGCGCAGCGCACCAACGAGCAACTGGTGAGCGAATTGCGCGACCTGCGCGAAGGCCTGGAAATGGTCGAAGAACAAGCGCGCAAAGAAATCGGCATGGTCAAGCCCAACGAAATTTTTGTGCAAATCGCCAAGTAACCCGACTGCTATTGCCATGAACGGCCCCGTTTGGCACTTGGTGTTGGCCGCCGCAGATGGGGCGCTGCTGCAAACCCTGGCCGATCACTTCCGGCCCATATTGGCGCAAGCCCCCCACGCCCCCGAACTGCTGGCGGTGCAACACCCTGAACAGCTCCCGCCCGACATGGGGCCCACATCGGTGGTGCTGCTGGCAGCGGGCCCGCCCTTGTCGCTGGCCCATTGGCGCGACTGGCTGCAGCAGCGCCAATGGCCTTACCAAGTGGTATACAGCACCGGCACAGAGGTCAAGGCACAACTGGCCCACGCCTGGGCCACTGACGAACGTTTACAAGGTTTGCCCGGTCTGCTGGCCCGTGAAGAACTGGCACCCCGATGGCGAGGTGCCTGCGAGCGCTGCGCCGACCCGGGCTGCGAGCACCGCTTGTTCAGCCAATTGCGCGAGCGTTGAACCGCGCGCTTCAGTGCAAAACGGAAGGGCTGTTGGGCGGCGCCGCTGGGCTGGGGCCGTCGACAAACAACTGCGCCGCGTCCACCGCGTCGTAGCGGTATTGCTGGCCGCAAAACTCACATCCCACCTCAATCTGGCCTTGCTCGGCGACGATGCTGGCGGCCTCCTCAGCGCCCAGGCTGCGAATCATTTGGCTCACCCGTTCGCGGTGGCAGCTGCACGCAAAGCGCGGCGTCGATGGCGCAAAGCGGCGCACATCTTCTTGCCAAAACAACCGCCGCAGCAAGGTATCCACATCCAAGGTGAGCAGCTCTTCGCTTTGCAAGGTTTGCGCCAAGATGGCGATGCGCGCGTAGTCCTCGTTGCGGCCAATCTCGTCCTCATCGGCCGCGCGCGAATGCGCCGACAAATTGCCCAATCCCTGCACCGGCAGGCGCTGGATCAGCAAACCCGCAGCCACCTCGTCATTGGCCGCCAACACCAAGGTGGTGTCGAGCTGTTCGCTTTGCAGCATGTAATGCGCCAGCACATCGCTGAACCGGGAGAGCGGTTGGCGCTGGTCGTCAAACAAAGGCACCACCCCTTGGTAGGGCTGCTGACCGGGCAATTTGTCTTTGGGGTCCAGGGTGATGGCGCAACGCGCCTCGTTGTTTTGGTTGACCATCTGCGTCAACCCCGCACCCTCTGGCACGTCCCCGCGCAAGGTGGCCGTGGCGCGCAGGCTCAAATCGGCTTGCACCTCGACCACCGCCAGTTTCACCGGGCCATCGCCCATGATTTGCAGCACCAAGGCGCCATTGAATTTGATGTTGGACTGCATCAGTGCGGCCGCTGCGGTCATCTCGCCCAGCAAATGCCTGACCGGCGCTGGATAGGCGCCGCTTTGCAGGTTGTTGGCACGGCGGCGCAAAATTTCTTGCCACACATCGGTCAAGCGCACCACCATGCCACGCACCGGCAGGCCTTCAAAAACGAACTTGTGCAGCTCTGACATCAGCCGATTTTTTTCAAGCCCGCTTTGAAGCGTTTGGCGTTTTCCATGTAGCCCCGCGCAGATTGGCGCAAGCCTTCGATTTGCTCGGGCGTGAGCTCGCGCACCACCTTGGCCGGGCTGCCCATGATCAAGCTGCCCGGGGGAAACTCTTTGCCCTCGGTCACCAGCGATCGCGCGCCCACCAAACAGTTTTTGCCAATCTTGGCGCCATTGAGCACCACCGCGCCAATGCCAATCAAACACTCATCGCCCACGGTGCAGCCATGCAGCATCACCTGGTGGCCCACCGTCACATGTTTGCCAATCGTCAATGGCATGCCCACATCGGCGTGCAACACGCTGCCGTCTTGGATGTTGCTGCCCTCGCCCACCGAAATGTCCGAGGTGTCACCCCGGATCACCGCACCAAACCACACGCTGCTGTCAGCGGCCAGCTTGACGCGGCCCATCACCTGCGCGCCCTCAGCGACCCA
>CAXNFO010000309.1:0-3045 GCA_964201395.1 Limnohabitans sp. | reverse complement strand
GTCAAAGGGCCATACAAGCGGCTGGTTTCGGGGCCAAAAAACATCAGGGTGCGGATGGGCGTCAGACTGGCAAAGTGGCCCGGCCCGCCGTCGTTGGTGACCAGCACATCGCAGTGGTGAAACAGCATCAACAACTCTTGCAAACTGCGGGTGTAGCCCACCAGGCTGTGGCACAGCGGGTGGTCGCACATGCGCAAGATGTCTTGTGCCAAGGGTTGGTCTTCGGGCAAGCCAATCACCGCCACGGCGTGGCCTTGGTCGCACAAAGTGCGGGCCAATTCGGTGTAATGCGCCGCTGGCCAAGCGCGGATGGGCAGCAAGCCGCCACCGGCGTACATCAGCACCCGCTGCGGCGCGGCCATCAAGGCCGGGTGGTCGCGGCGCAGGGCTTGGGCATAGTCGCTCAACTGGCTGGGCGCAAACACCAGCGACAAACCGCTGTCGGTGGCCATCGGGTGCATGGGCACGCGTTTGCTGCGCGGCGCGTCGGCCGCGCCAATGGTATCGACCAAGGCCAAAAATTGCTGGCTGATGTGGCGATACGGGTTGTAGGGAATGGCCGCGTTCATGAACGAGCCCCGGTACAAACCCTCTTGGGTGTGCGGCGTGAAGCCCGCGCGCCAACGCGCCCCACAGGCATAGGCCAGCAAGGCGCTGATGCGCGAGAACAGTTCGCAGTCGATCACCGCGTCCAGGCGCAGATGGCGCAACTGGCGCATCACGCGCCAGATGTCGGCCAGCAGCCTGAACATGGAGCTGTCGTCCAAGCCGTGCAAATGGGTGTCGGGGGCAAGTTGCAGCATGCGCGCCACCTGCTGGTTGCGCGCCAACTGCAAGATGTGGATTTGCGCTTGCGGGTGTTGCTGGCGGATGCGGGCAAACATGGGGCCGGCCAGCACCATGGAACCCATCTCTGAGAGCATGATGACCAGCACCTGGCGCAGCGGTTGCTCGGACACCGGCGGTTGCGGCCGCGCCCAGCAGCGCGCCCACAGCGACAGCACAGCGCACAAGGCCTGGCCGACCACGGCGTCGATCAGGCGTTGGGTGCGGATGTTCATGGGGAGTGTTGCGGTTGGGCTGAGACGTGGCGAACCGCGTGCGTGGCGGCGATTTTAGCGGGCCAGATGCCCCTCACACGCGCGCCAGCACGGGGGCCAACGCGCGCCCGGTGTGGGTGCCTTGGCGCACCAAGGCCTCGGGGGTGCTGGCGGCCACCACCTGGCCTCCGCCGTCGCCGCCGTCCGGCCCCAGGTCGATCACCCAATCGGCCTCGGCGATGACGTCCAAATCGTGTTCGATCACCACCACGCTGTGCCCGGCATCGACCAAGCGGTGCAAGACGCTGATGAGCTTGTCCACATCGGCCATGTGCAAGCCCACCGTGGGTTCGTCCAACACATACAAGGTGTGCGGCGCCTTGTTGCCACGTCGGGTGACGTCGTCGCGCACCTTGGACAGCTCGGTGACCAGCTTGATGCGCTGCGCCTCGCCGCCACTCAGCGTGGGCGAAGGTTGGCCCAAGGTCAGGTACCCCAGGCCCACGTCTTTGAGCAGTTGCAAGGGGTGGCTGATGGTCGGCATGGCGGCGAAAAAGTCCACTGCCTCGTCCACTTCCATGTGCAGCACCTCGCCAATGTGTTTGCCGCGCCAGCTCACCGCCTGCGTCTCGGGGTTGAAGCGGCTGCCGTGGCAGACCTCGCACAACACTTTGACGTCGGGCAAGAAGTTCATTTCGATGGTGCGCATGCCTTGGCCTTCGCAACCCGGGCAGCGGCCCTCGCCGGTGTTGAAGCTGAAGCGCCCGGGGCCGTAACCGCGCGCCTTGGCCTCCAAGGTGTCGGCAAACAGTTTGCGGATGGTGTCCCAAAAACCAATGTAGGTGGCGGGGCAGCTGCGCGGGGTTTTGCCAATCGGGGTTTGGTCCACCTCCAGCACCCGGTCGATGCTGGCATAGCCTTGGACGCCCACACAACCGACCCAGGCCGGGTGCTTGCCAGCTTCGTCGGCCTTGCGCCCGGCCTGGCTGGATCGTTGGCCCACCGCCGCCGCCACGTTGTGCAGCAGCACGTCGCGCGCCAAAGTGGATTTGCCCGAGCCGCTGACGCCGGTGATGGCCACCAAGCGGCGCAAGGGGACTTGCACATCGACCTGGCGCAGGTTGTGCAAAAACGCGCCGTGCACATGCAAACTGCCTGACGCCACCGGTGCGGCGGGCCCGGTGGGTGTGCCCATGTGGGCGGCACGCAAAGCGTCGGCTTGGGCTTTTTTACTGGCTGCGCTTTGGCGTTTGGGTTTCTCGGTGGTGGCCGCAGCGGCGCTGGCCGCCGACAACAGCGCCAACTCGGCCGCGCCCACGCTGCGGCGCGCTTGCATCGGGTGGCGCATGGCATGCAACAGGTAGCGCCCGGTTTGCGAATCGGCCTGGGCGCTGATATCAGCGGCCGTGCCTTGCGCGACCAAACGGCCACCGCGCTTGCCGGCGCTGGGGCCAATGTCGATGATGTGGTCGGCGTGGCGAATGGTTTCTTCGTCGTGCTCGACCACCACCAAAGTGTTGCCCTTGTCGCTCAGGGTTTTGAGGGCCTTGAGCAAAATTTGGTTGTCGCGCGCATGCAGGCCAATGGTGGGTTCGTCGAGCACATAGCAAACGCCTTGCAACTGGCTGCCCAATTGGGCCGCCAAGCGGATGCGCTGGGCCTCGCCGCCACTCAAAGTGGGTGCGCCCCTGTCCAAGGTCAGGTAGCCCAGGCCCACCTCTTCCAAAAACGCCAAGCGCCCTGCGATTTCAGGCACCAGGTCGCGGGCAATGTCGGCCGAGCGGCCACTCAGGGCCAAGCCCGCCACCCACTGGCGCACGCGGCCCACGCTCAGGCGGGCAATGTCAGTGATGGCTTGGTCTTGAAAACGCACAGCACGAGCCGTGGTGTTCAAGCGGGTGCCTGCGCACGCCGGGCAAGCGGTGTCGGTGAGGTCTTCCACCTCGGGTTCGGCAAAACTTTGTTCGCGCCCTTTTTGGTCGTCGTCGCGCACCGAGTCGTCCAG
>CAXNFO010000308.1:0-3059 GCA_964201395.1 Limnohabitans sp. | reverse complement strand
AGATCGGAAATATCGCGCAGGCTGTACATGCCGTGTTCGGCATCGATGTAAAAACCATCGAAGCCAGCGGCCTTGAGCATGTGCACCACGTCGATGTGGTGGCTCAAACGCAAAGACATCAGCTTGACCGTTTGACCGGCAGCGAGTTTTTGCTGCAAGGTATGGGACATGGGGCGTTCAGTGCCCATCACAACTTGATCACGGGCGGCGCATAACCGCGCGCGGCAAAGCCCGCGTCCACCGTGATCACATGGCCTGATATGGCGCTGGCTTTGGGCGAACAGGCAAAGGCCACCACATCGGCGATTTCATCGGGCTGGATCAAATGCCCGCGCGGGAAATGTGCGGTCAATTCGCGCCAGCGGTTTTCGTCACCCAACTCTTGGGTGGCGCGGCGCTTGAGCGTGCGTTTGGCTTTTTCGGTTTCGACCCAACCGGGGCTCACCCCCAAAATGCGCACGCCGTGGTCCAAGCTCACGCTGCCCAGGGTTTTGGTCAGGGCCACCAAGGCGGCATTGCCCATCGAACCCGCGGCGTAAGCGTATTCCAACTTTTCAGCGCCAATGCCAATCACATTCACGATCACGCCACGCTGGCGCTTGAACATCTCGCGGTAAACGGCGCGGGTCAGGTTGATGTAGCCAAATATTTTCAGCTCCCAACCCTGCCGCCAAGTGGCCTCGTCGACTTCAAACAAAGTACCACGTGGGGTGTTGCCGGCGTTGTTGACCAAGATGTCGATGGGCCCACAATCGACCGCCAATTGATCGGCCACACCCGGCTGGCTCAAGTCCAGCGCATGGGTGTGCACGGTCACACCGTGGGCTTGTGTCAATTCTTGGGCCAAGGTGGCCAAGACCTCGGGGTTGCGCGCCGCCAAATGCAAGTGGCAGCCCTCACGGGCCAGTGCGATGGCGATCGCACGACCAATGCCTTGCGATGCGCCGGTGACCAGCGCGGTTTGTTGTTTCAGTCCCAAATCCATGGCCTGCCTCAGGCGCGGGGTGGGCGCAGTTCGATCAAATCCGGGCTGTTGGTCGCTTGGCATGACACCGCATAGACCACGCCATCGGCCACGTCTTGCGCCGAAATGGGTTGGTAGGGCCGTGCCGCCAAAGCTTTGAGCACATCGGGGTGGGTGATGCCTTTGCGCATGTCGGTATCGACCATTCCTGGGGCCAGTTCGGTGACCCGCACGTTGGCGCTTTTGAGCTCCAAGCGAAAGCCTTTGGCAAATGCAGACACCGCGTGCTTGGTGGCGGCATACACCACCGCATGCATGCCCACATTGCGCGCCGAGCCCGAGGTGATGAAGATCATGTGGCCACCACCGCGCGCCACCATGTGCTGGGCCACCTCGCGCGAAATGTCGTAACAAGCGATCACGTTGGTGGCGAACATCTGTTCGCATTCTTCAACCGGCATGTCCAAAATGGGCGCGTAGTTCAAGATGCCTGCGTTGTTCACAAACACATCGGCGTCGTGCGCGGTTTGCGCCAATTGACGCACAAAGGGCTTGTTGTTCAAGTCGCCAGCCAGGGCCACCACGTTCACGCCTTTGTCTCGGCATTCTTGGGACACGGCTTCGAGCTCGGCCACTTTGCGACCGGTGAGGACCAAATGCACGCCGCATTCGGCCAAAGAAATGGCGCTGGCGCGGCCAATGCCGGCGCTGGCACCGGTGATCAAAGCGCGTTTACCGCGCATGGCATCGAGCTTATCGCGCATGGGGGGCTCCTCCTGCTGGATCGGGTGTGCCCTTGGGCGGCTCATTGAGGTTGATGGTGTCGTAATTGGCGGGGATGATGACTTCCAAAATTTCCAGGTCATCAGAAAAGCCCAGCACCGTGTGCTTGATGCGCGGCGGCTGCAACCAGCAGCTGCCTTCTTTCATCAGGTGCTCGCCATGGCCTTCAAACTCACTGCGCACCCAACCCTTGAGCACATAAACCATTTGGTAGTGAACATTGTGGAAGTGGCGGTGCGCAATTTCTGCGGGGTCGTAAGGTTTGGCGCGGCGGTTGACATGCACGTCCACCATGCCGCCCGTGGCTTCGATCATGCCCATGTCACGGGACAAAGCCCAGGGCCGGAATCCATCGGTTTTGAAAGAGCCTTCACCGAGGTGGCTGACGTGAAAAGCTTGGGGAGGCCAATCGGGATAAGGGCTTGCTTTTTTGTCTTGCGGATAGTCCGCTTCTTTGTAAACCTTGAAGTCCCTGGGGGCTGTTTTTTGCATTTTGATTATCTCGCATCGTGGGATTTTTTCATCTTATGTTAATCTCATTTGGGTGTCAATCTGGAGAACAAGCATGACCATCCACAACAAGTCCATTCTCATCACCGGCGCTGCATCAGGCATCGGCAAAGCCTGCGCCGAATTGTTTGCCCGTGAGGGTGCACGCTTGGTGTTGGCCGATCGAAACGACGCCGCATTGCAAACGCTCAGCGCCTCGCTGCGCAGCCAAGCGCCATCGGTGCACAGCATGGCATTTGATGTGGGCGACTCCAGCCAATGCAAAGCCTTGGTCGATCTCACCGTGGCGCAACATGGCCGCATCGATGTGCTGATCCATGCGGCGGGTATTTGCCTGGCTTGCCCGTTGCTGGAGATGAGCGACGACCAATGGCGCGAGACCTTGCGCATCAATTTGGATGGCAGTTTTTTCATCACCCGCGAAGTGGCCAAGGCCATGGTGCAACAAAAAAGCGGCACCATGGTGCTGCTCACCTCTGACCGCGGTTTGTATGGCAGCCAAACCTATGCGCATTACGCGGCCTCCAAAGGCGGCATGATCGCGCTGACCAAAAGCCTGGCCCTGAGCCTGGGCCAATACGGCATCACCGTCAATGGCTTGAACCCCGGCATGACCGACACGCCCTTGGCGCGCGACGCCAACCCGCATCTGTGGGACGAAAAAATTGCCCTGGATGTATTGGGCACGGCCAACCTGCCCGAGCAAGCGGCACAAACCTTGTTGTATTTGGCGGGCGTGGGCGGCAGTTACACCACGGGGCAAATTTTGGGCACCCGTTTGCGCCACGGCCAATAAACACCT
>CAXNFO010000307.1:0-3077 GCA_964201395.1 Limnohabitans sp. | reverse complement strand
GGTGATTAAGCCTCACAGCACCACATGCACGTTTTTGTGTTGGGTATAGGTGAGCAGCTCGTCAAAGCCTTCTTCGCGGCCAATGCCCGACTGCTTATAACCACCAAAGGATGCACCAATGAAATGGCTGCCGACGTGGTTCACCCACACAAAACCGGCCTGCACCCGCCCAGCGGTGCGGTGGGCGGTGGCCAAATTTTGCGTCCAGATGGATGCGGTGAGGCCGTATTCCACGGCATTGACCTGCTCGATCATCTCGGCTTCGTCGCGCCACTTGATCACCGACAGCACCGGGCCAAAAATTTCTTCGTTGGCCAAACGCATTTTTTGCGTGACGTTGGTGAAGACGGTTGGCTGAACAAACCAGCCCTTGGCCAAGGCCGGGTCGCTGGGCCGCTGGCCGCCATAAGCCAGGGTTGCGCCCTCTTGTTGCCCCAGGGCAATGTAGGACATGATTTTTTCATGTTGCTGCTGGGACACGATGCAGCCCATGGTGGTGGCCATGTCGGTGGGGATGCCGGGTTGGTAGTGGCGAATCGCTTTGAGCATGCCTTCCAGCACCTGGTCGTGGATGCTTTCGTGCACGAACAGGCGTGATGTGGAACCACAGCTTTGGCCACACCAGGTGAAGTTCATGCCATTGACCGCAGCGGGGATGGCTTTGTCCATGTCGGCGTCGGGGTAGATGATGCAGGCATTTTTTCCACCCAGCTCCAACGTCACGTGCTTGAGCCGCTCGGCCCCAGCGCGGGCAATCGCGCGCCCGGTGGGCACACTGCCAATCAAGGCCAGGCGTGGCACATCGGGGTGGTTGACCAGGGCTTGTCCGCATTCAATGCCACCACTCAAAATGTTCAGCACACCCGGGGGCAAGATGCCATCGATCAACTCCATCATCCGATACGACGACAGCGGCGCTTGGTAGGGCGGCTTCATGATCACCGCATTGCCAGCAATCAAGGGCGGGGCCATTTTGGCGGCGGTGAACATGATGGGGTGGTTATAGGCCACGATGCGGGCGCACACGCCATAGGGCTCGCGCAGCGTGTAGTTGAGGATGCCCTCGCCCATGGGCAAGGTTTCCCCTTTGACCTCGGTGGCCAGGCCTGCGTAATAGTCAATTTGCGCGGCGGCGATCAAGGCGTCGCGCTGCATTTCGCAAATCGGGTTGCCGCAGTTGGCCGCGTCCAGCAAGGCCAATTCAAACGCGTTGTCGCGCAACACCTGCGCCACTTTTTTCAGCAAGCCCGCACGCTCCAAGGGTTTCATGCCACGCCAGATGGCAAATCCTTGTTGGGCGGCCCGCACGGCGGCATCGACATCGGCGCTGTTGGCCTCGGCCGCTGGGCCCAGCGATTCTCCGGTGGCCGGGTTGAAGGTGTCGAGGTAGCCGCCTAGGGGCCGGTGCCAAGCACCGCCGTAGTACAGATCGCGGTGCTGGGGCAAGACAAGTGTGGGGGTGTGGGTGGACATGTTCATCTCTTGTGGCTGGCGGTGGCTTGGCCACTCATGTTGGCGTCATAACCTGGGGCAATGCAGGCATCGATGACGCAGACCTTGCCTTGGCGGGCGTGTTGCCAGCCTTGAAAAATCACGGCGTCCAGGTCTTGGGGTGTGCGCACCGGCCCTATGGCCGTGGCCCCCATGGATTGCGCCATGGCCGCGATGTTGATTTCGGGCCCGTCCATGCGCTGGCCGATCCATTTGTTCTCCACCGGGCGCCCACGTTCTTTGGCCACCCGTTCTTGGTGCAATTCGTCGTTGAAGAACGAATGGTTGTTGCACACAATCACCAACAATGGGATGCCGTAGTGCACAGCGGTCCATATGGCGGTGTTGCCCATCAAGAAGTCGCCGTCGCCAATCATGGCCACCGCCACCCGCTGCGAGCCCATGTCGCGCAATGCCAGGGCTGTGCCCACTGCATTGCCAGGCCCGGCACCCACACCGCCGCCGCCATCAGCCCCCAAGTAATCAAGAGGATGGCGGAAGTGGCGGTAGGCACCGTTCCAACCCAGGGGCAGTCGCACCAGGCAAATGGCTTCGGGCAAGGTCTCCAAGGATTGGGCCAAGTGGCGTATGCCCAGCACCTCATTGCCGTGGGGTGGCAGCGGCGTGATGGCCGGCCAGGTGCGGGCAGGGCGGGGCTTGACCTGGGCGGCCAAGGCGGCCACAGCTGCATCAGGCTCGCACAGCATGAACACATCGGCTGGGGGCAGGCTGCCCATGTCCATGCTCCAACCGCGGTGGCTGTGCGCGTCCAGCGACACATGGATCACTTGGGCTGCTGTGCTGCTGGTGCCAAAGGCTTGCTTGAAAGCGCCGCCTGGGTCGATCCAGTCGAGCATCAACACCACATCGGCTTCGCGCAAGGTGTCGATGGCGGCGGGGGGCATGAAATTGCCGGGTGGGCCCACATGTTGCGGATGGTCGGTGGGAAACACCGCGCCGGTTTTCAAGTCGGTGATCACTGGCGCTTGCAGGGTTTCAGCCAAGCGCACCCGCGCTTGCCAATCGGTTTCGCTGCGCGACATGCGGCCCATCAGGATGACCGGTCGTTGTGCCTGGCTGAGCAAGGCGGCGGCGCGGGCCACCTCGGCGGGTGCCGGTGGCGGCGCCACCGGGGGTGCATAGCGGCGCACATCGGGGGTGGGCACCAGGGCGCCGGTTTTTTGCTCTTGCAAGGCGGCATCGAGGTTGATGTAGACCGGCCCGCGTGGCGCGGTTTGAGCAATTTGGCTGCCGCGCAACAAGGCCTCGATGGCGGCCGGGATGGAGCCCGGTTGGTTGTCCCATTTGGTGTAATCGCGCACCAATGCACCTTGGTCGGCGGCGGTGTGGATCCAATCGATCCACGGTCTGCGCTGGGCCGCATCCCACGGGCCTGTGGCACCGAGCATGAGCATTGGTGCGCGGTCGCACCAGGCATTGAACACCGCCATGGTGGCGTGCATCAGGCCCACGTTGGAGTGCACCACCGCACCCATCATGCGGCCCGATGTTTTGGCGTAGCCATGGGCAATGGCAATCGCCACCTCTTCATGCAAGCACAGCAACATTTGTGGCGAATGGTTGCC
>CAXNFO010000306.1:0-3099 GCA_964201395.1 Limnohabitans sp. | reverse complement strand
GGCCGTGCGAAAAGAAAAGGACGATGCTTCGCAAAAGCGCCTGGCTTTGCTGGAGGAAGAGGTGGTCAAGCTCGGCAAGGAATACGCGGACTTGGAAGAAATTTGGAAATCAGAAAAATCCAATGCCCAAGGCAGCGCGCTTATCAAGGAAGAAATTGACCGGATGCGCTTTCGCATCGATGAATTGACCCGCAAAGGCGAGTTCAACCAAGTGGCCGAACTTCAATACGGCAAGTTGCCCGAGTTGGAAAAGCGGCTCAAGGAGGCGCAAGCCAAAGAAGCGAAAAAATCAAGTGACAGCGGGCAACCGCGCTTGCTGCGCACCCAGGTCGGCGCTGAAGAAATCGCCGAAGTGGTGGCCCGTGCCACCGGCATCCCGGTGTCAAAGCTGATGCAAGGCGAGCGTGACAAGTTGTTGCTGATGGAAGAGCGCTTGCACCAACGGGTGATCGGTCAAGAGGAGGGCATCTCGGCCGTGGCCAATGCCATTCGCCGCTCGCGTGCGGGCTTGGGGGACCCGAACCGACCCACCGGATCGTTCCTGTTTTTGGGCCCCACCGGGGTCGGTAAAACAGAGCTGTGCAAAGCTTTGGCGGCCTTTTTGTTTGACAGCGAAGACCACCTGATCCGCATCGACATGAGTGAATTCATGGAAAAGCACTCTGTGAGCCGAATGATTGGTGCGCCCCCGGGTTATGTGGGCTATGACGAGGGCGGCTATCTCACCGAGGCCGTTCGGCGCAAGCCCTACAGCGTGATCTTGCTCGACGAGGTGGAGAAAGCCCACCCCGATGTGTTCAATATTTTGTTGCAAGTGCTCGACGATGGGCGTTTGACCGATGGTCAAGGCCGAACGGTGGACTTTAAAAACACCGTCATCGTGATGACCTCCAACATTGGCTCACCCATGATCCAAAGCATGGTCGGGCGTGACAACGCTGAGATCAAAGACGCCGTGTGGGAAGAGTTGAAAAACCATTTCAGGCCCGAGTTTCTCAACCGCATCGATGAAACCGTGGTTTTCCACTCGCTGGATGCCAGCCACATTGCGCGCATCGCTCAAATTCAACTGGACTTTTTGGCGCAGCGCTTGGCCCACATGGACTTGCATTTGGAGGTTTCGCCTGCGGCATTGGCCGAGCTGGCCAAAGTGGGCTTCGATCCGGTGTATGGCGCTCGCCCCCTCAAGCGGGCCATACAGCAGCGGATTGAAAACCCCTTGTCCAAATTGTTGCTGGAGGGCAAGTTTTTGCCCCAGCAAGTGGTGGCCATTTCGGTGGACCCGGTGCGCTTCCCTGGGGAGTTCAAATTCACCCCCCAGGATGCGCCCAAAGAAGCCAAGTCAGGCCACTGAGACTGTGGCGGCTGAGGTCCAGCATGTGGCTTGGCTTGCGGATAAACTGAGGATCATGGAGCCCTGGCGCAAACCAGGGCTTTTTTGATGGACTCAACCGGGAAATCTATGCGCGGACTTTTATGCGGTGTTTTCAGTGTGATGGGCTTGCTGGCAAGTCTGCAAAGCTCGTTGGCTTGGGCCCAAGCCCCTTTTCCGAGCAAACCGATCAAAATCATCGTCCCTGCCACGCCGGGCGGCACCTCAGACATTTTTGCCCGCGCCATTGCCAATAAGTTGCAGGAGAGTTTGGGCAAACCGGTGGTGGTGGAATACAAACCCGGTGCCGCCACCAACATTGGCACGGACTTGGTGGCCAAATCGGCGCCCGATGGACACACCTTGTTGATCAATGGGATCACCTTGGCCACCAACCCCATGCTGTTTGCCAACTTGCCGTTCAACCCTTCTAAAGACTTTGCGCCCATCATTGAAGTGGCAGAGATGCTCAATGTGGTCACGGTACACCCCAGTGTGCCGGTGGGCAATATGCGCGAGCTGGTGCAACTCATCAAGTCTCAGCCGGGTGTTTTCAACCACGGCACACCTGGGGTGGGCAGCTCGGGCTTTTTGTCCGCCGAACTGTTGGCGGTGAAAACCGGGGCCAAGATCACCCACGTTGCTTACCAAGGCAATGCGCAGGCGGTGGTCGATCATTTGGGTGGGATTTTGCAAGTGGGGTTTGTCAACCTGCCTGTGGCATTGCAGCACGTCAAAACGGGCAAGCTCAAGGCCTTGGCCGTGACTTCGGCCAAACGCTCGCCATTGCTGCCTGATGTGCCAACAGTGGCCGAAGCTTTGGGGATGGCCGATTTTGAATTGGTCGGCTGGTTTGGCTTGCTCGCCCCTTCACGAACGCCGCCAGAGGTGGTGGCTCGGCTTCATGCCGAAACCCTCAAGGCCTTGCGTGACCTAGGGGTGATCGAGGTGATCCAGACCGCCGGCGGCAGCGTGGGCGGGGGCAGCTCAGCGCAATTTGAAGCGCGCATTCGGCGCGATGCCGAACGCTTGGCCGAGGTGATTCATTTGTCGGGCGCTGCGGCCAAGTGATGGAACATGTCAGGCACGCTTGAAACCCCCAACATGGTGCCCTGGCGGCAAGATGCCCAGGTGATGGGATTGGTGGGCTTGGTTCATGCCAGCTCGCATTTTTCTCACCTGTTGCTGCCCTTGATGTTCCCAGCTTTCATGCAAGACTTCGGCTTGGGTTATGCCCAACTGGGTTTGTTGATGTCGGTCTTTTTTGTGGTCTCTGGTGTGGGTCAGGCCCTGTCCGGTTTTTTTGTGGATCACTTTGGGGCACGCCCGGTTTTGTATGCCTCCTTGGCGATGCTGGCTTTGGCCTGCGCCAGCGTGACCCAAGTTCAGGGCTATGGTGGGTTGATGTGCTCGGCCATTTTGTTTGGTTTAGGCAATTGCACTTTTCACCCCGTCGACTTCACCATTTTGAACCACCGTGTTTCTGAGCCTCGATTGGGCCATGCATTCAGTGCCCATGGTTTGACGGGCAATTTGGGTTGGGCTGTGGCGCCCACCTTCATGGTCGGCATATCGACGCTCAGCCATTGGCGCACGGCCTATGCCTGTGCAGCGCTGGTTTTTGTGTCGCTTTTGCTGCTGTGCATGTTTCAGCGTGCACATTTGCACACCGAACCCCAGCGCCCCGGCGCCCTTGGTGCCTCTGGTGCCCAGAGTTTGACGCACAG
>CAXNFO010000305.1:0-3118 GCA_964201395.1 Limnohabitans sp. | reverse complement strand
TTGCTCGAGCAACTCGCCCAGCAAGGGGTCGCGCAGGCCCTCGCCCAAATGGCTGTCAGGCAGGGGTGCAGGTGGATCTTGGTGTGCCGTCTGTTGCAGGCCCTCTGTGGGCAATGGCTCCAACTCGTCCATCACAGGTTCCAGGTTGGGTGCCAACCCAGACCCAGTCGGGGCCACATCTTGGCCGGGCGTGACCCAGCCTTGGTCAGGGATGTATTGCTTGAGCCCCTTGCGGGGGATGAATCGGCTCGGTTTCATGCGCGTGTCGTTCACGGCTTGGTGTCCACAGCGGTGCGTGACATGCGGCGCAAGAACTGCGGTATGCCCAGGGCGGTCATGCTGCGTGCGGCCAATGAAGCGGGCTCTTTTTCGAGTGCTTTGCGCTGGCGGTGTTGGCCCAAGATCGAGTGTTGGGGGCTGGCCGTGGCCTGCGCCAAAACCCCAGACCCGATGGTGGGCTTGGGTGCGGCTGCCACACCAGGCAAGGGGCTGTTGCGCCGACCCAAGATGGGCCCAGCAGGGGCCCGGGTGGTGCGCAGCGCGGCTTCGCGGTTGTGCATGTCGCGCACTTCGCACACAGCGCGGGCAAACTCCAAGAACGATTGGCCGCAGTCGTTGCGTGCATCCATCAGGTAGCCGCGCTGGAACATGTCGCGCGCAGTTTGCGACTCCAACACGGGCGGGGCCAGCATGAAGCTGACCGGAAAACGTTGCATGGAGAACATGTCGGTCTCGAGTTGTTCCAAGGTGACCCGGGTCGGGCACAGCAACAAGGTGGGCGAGCGCAGGGTGGCCGAGTCAAACACCCAGCGGTGGCGGGCCAAAAAGCCAGCGGTGGTGGCCATTTCAATTTCCGACACCGAGGTCGGCACGATGACCAAATCAAACTCGAACATCAACTCGGCGGCGATGGCGTCGCTCCAGGTCAGGTCGCACACCACCACCTCGCTGCTGCTGGCAGCGCGGCGCAGGTGTAAGCGCGCTTCCAAAATAGGCCGGTTGCCGCCCTTGTCCAGCGGCAGGTGCTCGTGCAAGACCACCACACCCACTTGCGGCGCTTGCTTCAACCAGGTGCTGGAGGAACCATGCGAGTCCCAATCGATCAGGGTGGTTTCCAAGGCCATGCGGCGGCGAAAAAACGCCGCCAAATTGGCCGAAACCGTGCTTTTGCCCACGCCGCCCTTTTGGCTGGTCACCAAAATTTTGTATGCCATGTCGATCAACCTTTTTGTTGCCAACTGCCCGAGAAGTCACAAGTGTTTTAAATCAATCACTTGCGGATAATTCCTCGCGCAGGGGATCGGATGTTATCCGGAACCCCTTGTATGTCAATAAAACTGTTGTTGAAATGTTAAATACGCAAAAAGAATTAAAGTTAAATGGCCTTGGCCAGGCCCAATTTTTCGATCAAGCGCTTTTCGCTGGCAAAGGTGCGCTGGGCAAAGCGGGCGTATTCATCGCTGCCCATGTAAATCACCGGTTGGTCGTACTTTTCAAAGCTGGCGATGACCTGTGGGTCCTCCAAGGATTTTTTGAACGCCTCGTCCAAACGCTTGGTCAGGGCCGCGTCCATGCCGCGCGGGGCGCCAATGCCAAAGGGTGAGTCGGACACGGTTTCAAAGCCCAACTCGTTCAAGGTGGGTACTTGCGCCCAGCGTTTGGTGCGCTTGCTGCCGTAGGTGGCGAGCAAGCGAATGGTGCCTGCATCCACGTGCGGGGCCCAACCGGTGGCATCGCTGTGGGCCGCGATATGGCCGCCCAGCAAAGCCTGCAACCCGTCGCTGCTGCCTTTGAAGGGCACATGTTGCAACTCAATGCCCGCCTTCAGGGCGAACTCTTCCACCGCCAAATGGGGGGTGGTGCCGGTGCCGGTCGAGCCATAGGTGAACTTGCCGGGATTGGCCTTGGCAAAAGTAACCAGGTCTTTGATGGTTTTGAAAGGGCTGTCGGCGCGCACCGCCATGCCAAAGGTGTAGCCCGTCAAGCAGGCGATGTAGGTGAAGTCGCTCAAAGGGTTGAACGCCATTTTTTGCATGTGGGGCAAGCGCAGCACACCAATGGTGAGTTGCGACAAGGTGTAGCCATCGGGCTTGGCCGACACCAACTCATTGGGGCCGAGCATGCCGCTGGCGCCAGGTTTGTTCTCCACCACCATGGTGCCGCCCAGCACGCGCCCGGTGGCGTCGGCCAAGGCGCGCATGACCTGATCGCTGGAGCCGCCGGCGGGCCAAGGGCAAATGAGTTTGATCGGTCGGTTGGGGTAGGTCGCCTGGGACCAAGCCGGTGCGGCCAATGAGCCAGCGCCCACGGCCAAGGTTTTGAGCAAGCTGCGGCGAGAGTGTGCGGTCTTCATGGAAATCACCTCAAAGTTGAAAAGGGTTGACGCGGGCCACAACCTCAACCCACCACCGCATTTTCAAGGGCTTGGGTGGCGGGCCATACAGGGTTCATATGGAAGTGAAAACCCCATTCCCTGCCAAGTGCATTTGGCCCCATGCTGTGACCTGTTCTAGATGCCTTTTTTGAAAGCGCCGAAGATGTACAAGAAATTGTTGTTGGCCTATAACGGCTCTGTGGCCGGGCAAAAAGCCTTGCTCGAATCGCGCGAGTTGGCCCAATGGGGCCAAGCCGAATTGCACCTGGTGGCGGTGATGCCCATGGCCCTCAATGCCGTGGTGGCCGAGGGCATTGTTTTCTCCACCGAACAAGAAGCGGCGCATCGCAAAGGTTTTGAGCAGGTGTTGGCCCAAGGCCTGTCGGCTTTGGCCGACCAAGGTTTTGCCGCCACGGGAGAGTTGCTGCTGGGAGACCCGGTGCACGAGATATGCGCCTGCGCCAAGCGCATTGGTGCCGACCTGATCGTGGTGGGCCATGAACACAAGAACAGCTGGGTTCAGCGCTGGTGGCATGCCTCCATCTCACCGTCGCTGATTGAGGAAGCCCCTTGCAGTGTTTTGGTGTCCATCATCTAGGCTTTGTTCGCGTTGACAAGACCGAATTGAAGACCGGATTGAACACGTGCTGAGGGGTTTTATTTGTCCACCGACGCGCTCCAGCGTTCATCCCAACCGTGGCGCGCTTGTTCCAAATCGCGCCGATCGCGCTTGGTGGGGCGGCC
>CAXNFO010000304.1:0-3122 GCA_964201395.1 Limnohabitans sp. | reverse complement strand
CCACGCGAATACCGCTGGGCTGCTGGCTCATGCCGCTGATGCTGCCAATGATGTCGGGCATGGATGCCAACTGTTCGCAACCCACAGCGCAGGTCTCTAAGGTTTGCGGCGAGAGCTTCAGGCGATCGACCATGGGCGCAGCCAAACCGGCGGCTTGGGCGCGGCCAAGGTCTTTGGCGTTGTCGGTTTGCAAAGGAGCGGTGTGTTCGCGCAGCAAACGCGCCAACGCCCGCAAAGCATGGGCTTTTTGCGCCGCCGTGGCCCGCGCCATGCCCGCCGACGCACAGCGGGCTTGCAGGCCCAAGGTGCGCATGAGTTCGGGGATAGTGGCGGCGTTCATGGTTGGATTTTGGCAGAGGGTTGGCGTGGATGGCAAAGGGGTGAAAAGAGTCAATAAAGTGCGATCATGGCTGCCAAAGCCCCCAAGTCTCAATCCATTTTGAGGTTGATGGATTTGAGCAGCTGCGCCCAGTCTTTCAGGTCAGACGCAATTTGCGCGGCAAAGTCTTCAGGGCTGCCACCCACGGGCTCGATGGCGTCGGCGCTGAGCTTGGCCTGAAAGTCGGGGCGCTTCAAAATGGACAGCACATCGGCGTTGATTTTTTTCACCAAATCAGCTTGCATGCCTTTGGGACCCATCAAGCCGTACCAGGCCTCGATCTTGAAGCCGGGCAACACCTCGGCAATGGCGGGCACATTGGGCAGGGCTTTGGCGCGTTTGGCGCTGGTCACGCCCAAAGCCTTGAGCTTGCCACCTTGGGTCAGTTGGATGGAGGCGGTGATGCCACCAAAGATCAGGGGCACATGGCCGGCCATCACGTCGTTGACGCCTTGGCCAAAGCCTTTGTAGGGAATGTGCGCAATGTCCAAGCCCGCCATGCTCTTGAGCATTTCACCCGACAAATGCTGCTGGCCGCCCGGGCCGCTGGAGGCGTAGCTGATTTTTCCAGGCTGCTTTTTGGCCAGGGCGATCAGCTCTTTGACATCGTTGGCCGGAAAGCCAGGGTAGGCCAGCATCACAAACGGGCCAGTGGCCACGTTGGCAATCGGGCTCAGGTCTCTGACCGGGTTGTAGGGAATGTTGGTGTACAGATTGGGCGCAATGGTGATGGACGCATCGGCCGCAAACAACAAGGTGTAGCCATCGGGGACAGCCTTGGCGACAAAGTCGGTGCCAATGGTGCCGCTGGCGCCGGTTTTGTTTTCCACCACCACCGACTGCTTCCACAGCGTGCCCAGCTCTTGCGCCAACACCCGGCCATAAATGTCGGGCGTGCCGCCGGGCGGGAAGGTGACGATGATCTTCACCGGCTTGTTGGGAAAGGGCTGCGCGCCCACGGTGCCCGCCAAAGTGAATGCGGCCAAAGTGGCCCACAGCAAGCGTTGTAAAGTTGTTTTCATGGAATTGGCCCTTGTGAACGTCGAAAACCCAAGTGTCGCAAATTTCAAATCTGAAACTCAATCAAGAACGGCCCGGGGCGGGCGCAGGCGGCGGCAAAGGCATCGGCAAAGCCCTCCAAGGTTTGCACCCGCACCGCTTCCACCCCCATGCCGTTGGCCAGTTGCACCCAGTTGAGTTCGGGGCGGGCCAGGTCAAACAGCTCGTTGGACGCGGGGCCGGGTTGGGCCCCCACAGCCAGCAACTCGCCTTGCAAAATTTTGTACACGCGGTTGGCAAACACCACATTGACCACATTGAGCCGCTCGCGCGCTTGGGTCCACAGCGATTGCAAGGCATACATGCCGCCGCCGTCGGACTGCAAGCACACGGTTTTGCGCTCGGGGCAGGCCACCGCTGCACCGGTGGCGCAGGGAAAGCCGTGGCCAATCGCGCCGCCAGTGATTTGCAACCAGTCGTTGTCAGCGGCCCCAAAGGTGTGGCCAAACAAGCTGCGCCCAGAGGTCACCGCGTCTTCGACCACGATGGCGTTGTCGGGCAAGAGCGCGGCCAAGGTGACGGCAAAGGCGTCGGGGTTGAAGGCGCCGTGCTGCACCGTGGGGCGTGGCCCGGTGTCGGGCGCGCCCGCCCAAGCCGGTGCACCCAAGGCGTCGGCCAGACATTCGAGCGCGGCCACTGCGTCTTGGTCGGGGCGGGCCAGCACATGCATTTGGGCGTCTGGCGGGGACATCAGACTGGGCTTGCCGGGGTAGCCAAAAAACGCAGTGGGGGGTTTGGCCCCCACCAACACCACATGCGGGTGCCCGGCCAAGGATTTGAGCGCGCCTTCAATCGCATAAGGGATGCGGTCGATGGGCACGCGCCCGCGCCCGCGCGGCATCCGCGCCACCTGGGCCGATGCACGCAACGCCACACCTGTGGCCAGCGCAATGCGGTGCGCCGCTTGTTGACCGGCCTCGTTCAAGGCATGGCCAGAGAGCACCATCACCGTGGGTTCGCGCCGGCGCAGCAGTTGCACCAGGTGTGTGAGCACCTCGGGGGCCACCGCATCGCGCATGGGCACGGGCAAAGCGTCGGCCACCACACCCCCTGCGCCCCAGGCGGTGTCGGCGGGCAAGATCAAACTGGCGATGTGGCCCGGTGCACTGCGCGCGGCTTGCACCGCTTGTGCCCCATCGGCACCGACCTGGGCGCTGGATGCGCTGGTGCGCACCCAATGCGAGGTGGCCCGCGCCAGCCCTTCGGTGTCGGCGGTGAGCGGCGAGTCAAACGGGCGGTGGTAGACGGCATGGTCGCCAATCAGGTTGACCATGGGGGTGTTGGCGCGGCGCGCGTTGTGGACATTGGCAATGCCATTGGCAAACCCAGGCCCGCAATGGAGCAAGGTGGCTGCGGGTTTGCCGGCCATGCGGCCATAGCCATCGGCGCAGCCGGTGACCACGGTTTCGGCCAAGCCCAACACGCAGCGCATGCCTGCCACTTTGTCCAGGGCGGCCACGAAATGCATCTCGGATGTGCCCGGGTTGGCAAAACAGGTGTCCACCCCACTGGCCAGCAGGCTGCGCACCAAACTCTCAGCACCGTTCATGTTGTCCTTTCTAGGCGCAGAAAAACTGCGCAGTTCAGTGTATCGCCCAGGCGCAACGCCGCCTCAACGTGGGCGACACTGGCGGGTGAGCATCATGGCCAGGCGCTGCAAGGCCTGCCAGGGGTCGTGCGGCCA
>CAXNFO010000303.1:0-3151 GCA_964201395.1 Limnohabitans sp. | reverse complement strand
GCACCTGTTGCGCATCGGTTTCAAAATTCGCGGATAAACCCATGACAGCTGATCAACTCGAAACCATCATCGCCCAACAATTGCCCTGCCAACACCTGAGCGTGGAGGGCGATGGTCGGCATTGGTATGCCACCATCGTGTCCACCCATTTTGAAGGCTTGCGCTTGATCCAGCGCCACCAAAAGGTCTACGCCACCTTGGGCGAAAAAATGCATACCGATGAGGTCCACGCCTTGTCCATGAAAACCTACACCCCCAGTGAATGGGCGCAGCAGCCCTGATTCACAACTGATACCGCACCCACATGGACAAATTACGCATCCGAGGCGGCCAATCCTTGCATGGCGAAATCCCGATTTCAGGGGCCAAAAACGCCGCCTTGCCCGAATTGTGTGCCGCCTTGTTGACGGCCCAGCCCCTGACCTTGCACAACGTGCCGCGCTTGCAAGATGTGGCCACCATGCTGCGCTTGATCCGCAACATGGGGGTCAGTGCCGAGCGCGGCGAGGACGGCTCGGTCACTTTGAACGCCGCCAATCTGAGCAACCCCCAAGCCCCTTACGACTTGGTCAAAACCATGCGTGCATCGGTGCTGGCCCTGGGCCCTTTGATGGCCCGCTGCGGTCACGCCAAGGTGTCTCTGCCGGGTGGCTGCGCCATTGGCTCGCGCCCTGTGGACCAGCACATCAAGGGTTTGCAAGCCATGGGCGCGGTGATCGATGTCGAACATGGCTATATGTTGGCCAAGCTGCCGCCGGGGCGCACGCGCTTGCGCGGGGCGCGCATCGCGACCGACATGGTCACGGTGACGGGCACCGAAAACTTCCTCATGGCCGCGTGTTTGGCCGAAGGTGAAACGGTGCTCGAAAACGCCGCTCAAGAACCCGAAATTCCTGACTTGGCCGAGTTGCTTATCGCCATGGGTGCCAAGATCGAGGGCCATGGCACCAGCCGCATCCACATCCAAGGCGTGGACCAATTGCATGGTGCCACGCACAAAGTGGTGGCCGACCGCATCGAGGCGGGTACGTTTTTGTGCGCCGTGGCCGCCGCTGGTGGCGATGTGCTGCTGCACCATGCGCGCGGCGACCACCTGGAAGCGGTGATCGACAAACTGCGCGACGCAGGCGTGGTCATTGAGGACGTCCCCGGCGGCTTGCGGGTGCGCGCCACAGCCCCTGCCCATCAATACCTCAAGGCGCAAAACTTTCGCACCACCGAATACCCGGGCTTTCCCACCGACATGCAGGCCCAGTTCATGACGCTCAATGCGGTGTCCCAAGGCACAAGCAAGGTGACCGAGACCATTTTCGAAAACCGCTTCATGCACGTCAACGAGTTGGTGCGCTTGGGTGCACACATCCAAATCGAAGGCAAGGTCGCCTTGGTTGAAGGGGTGGCCCAGTTGTCCGGTGCGACAGTGATGGCCACCGATTTGCGCGCCTCGGCCAGTTTGGTGATCGCAGGCTTGGTGGCCGATGGCGAAACCGTGGTCGATCGCATTTACCATCTGGATCGCGGCTACGACCGCATGGAAGACAAACTGCGCACCTTGGGCGCAGACATTGAAAGAATCCAATGACCGTCACCCTTGCCTTGCCCAAAGGCCGCATTTTTGAAGAAACCATGCCCTTTTTGCAGGCCGCTGGCATCCAGGTGTTGGAAGACCCAGACACCTCGCGCAAACTCATCTTGGCCACCAACCAAGCCCATGTGCGGGTGGTGCTGGTGCGTGCCACCGATGTGCCCACCTATGTGAGCTATGGTGGCGCCGACATGGGCGTGGTGGGCTTGGACACCTTGATCGAGCACGGTGGCGAGGGCATGTACCAACCCCTGGATTTGCAAATTGCGCGCTGCCGCATGAGCGTGGCTGTGCGCCAGGGCTTTGACTACGCCCACGCGGTCAAGCAAGGCTCAAGGCTGCGGGTGGCCACCAAATACACCGCCATTGCGCGCCAGTTTTTCGCCCAAAAAGGCGTGCATGTGGACCTCATCAAGCTCTACGGCAGCATGGAGTTGGCGCCGCTGACGGGATTGGCCGATGCGATCGTCGATTTGGTCTCCACCGGCAGCACCCTCAAGGCCAATCAATTGGTGGAGGTGGAGCACATCATGGACATCAGCTCGCGCTTGGTGGTCAACCAGGCCTCTCTCAAACTGAAGATGGCCAGCATGCGCCCTTTGATTGACGCGTTTACCCAAGCGGTGGCAGCGCGCCCAGCGTGACTGATTGACCAAGACAATGAGTCATCCGTTGCCCCAAACGTTTTTTTACCCTGACCTTGTGAATTTCAACGCTTGACCATGAACGCCCGCCCACTGCGCCTGTCCACCGCCCAAGCCGACTTTGAAACCTTGTTTCAACAGCGCTTGCATTGGTCAGCCGACACCGATGCCGCCATCGAGCAGCGCGTGGCCGATATCTTGGCCGATGTGAAAGCCCGTGGCGACGCAGCGGTGCTCGAATACACCGCACGTTTCGACGGTTTGCAAGCGGACAACATGTCGGCGCTGGAGTTGACACAAGCCGAGTTGAAAGCCGCCTTCGAGGGCTTGCCCCAAGTGCAGCAACAAGCTTTGCAAGACGCTGCCGCGCGGGTGCGCTCTTACCACGAGGCGCAGAAAAAAGCCTCGGGCGAGAGCTGGCAATACCGCGACGCCGACGGCACTTTGCTGGGCCAAAAAGTCACGCCCTTGGACCGCGTGGGCATTTATGTGCCCGGCGGCAAAGCGGCGTATCCCTCCAGCGTGTTGATGAACGCCATCCCAGCCCATGTGGCGGGGGTGGGCGAGATCATCATGGTGGTGCCCACCCCGGCCAAAGACCGCAGCGCTGCGGGTGCCGCGCGGGGCGAAAAAAACCCTTTGGTGCTGGCCGCTGCTTACGTGGCGGGCGTCACCCGTGCCTTCACCATCGGTGGCGCACAAGCGGTGGCCGCACTCGCTTACGGCACGGCCACCGTGCCGCGGGTGGACAAAATCACGGGCCCGGGCAACGCCTATGTGGCAGCGGCCAAGCGGCGTGTGTTTGGCACGGTGGGCATTGACATGATCGCCGGGCCTTCTGAGATTTTGGTTTTGGCCGATGGCAGCACGCCTGCGGACTGGGTGGCGATGGATTTGTTCAGCCAAGCCGAGCACGACGAAT
>CAXNFO010000302.1:0-3152 GCA_964201395.1 Limnohabitans sp. | reverse complement strand
GATTGGCGCCATTGGCGAGTCGCGCAAGACCGGTTTTAATCCGGTTTTCCTGGGTTCATCAGCGGCCTATACCGACTTGATCCACAAGTTGGGCGGCAAAGCCATGGACGGTTTGTATGCCGCCATGACGGCTCAACACCCCTACTTGGATGAGGCTTCGCAGCCGATTCGGTTTTGGGCCAATAAATACAAAACCAAATTCAACGAAGACCCCACCGTGTTTTCTGTTTATGGCTACAGCGCGATCAACAACTTTGCCACCGCCGCACGCAAAGCCGGCACCAGCCTGACCACCGACAGCTTTATCAAAGCCATGGACACCATGGTCTTTCCGAAGGACATGTTTGGCGGGCCTGAGCTGACCTTTGGACCCGAAAAACGCCTGGGCAACTATGCGTCTCGCTTGTCCCAAATCCAAGACGGAAAATGGAAGGTCACGACCGACTATTTCAAATAAGTCGTTCACCCGCTCCTTCTAAAACCCCGCTGCATCCAGCGGGGTTTTTTCATGGCCGGTCAGGAAACAATGAAAGCGGCAGCACCCGTGGCGATGAGTTCCTCACCGGGACCCCAAAAAGACATTTGCAAATTGGCCACCCGAGAGCCCAAGCGCAGCACCTGGGCACGCACTTCAAAGCGCTCACCGATGGCTTGGCGCAAATAATCCACTCGCATGTCAATCGTGCCCAAGCGGTCAAAGCGGTGCAAACGCTTGGCAACGGGTTCATCCATGTGCTTGGCGCCCAAAGCGGCCATCACCGCCAAGCCCGCCACGCCATCCATGCACGAAGCGATGACCCCTCCGTGCAAACGCTGGTGCCCGTAGTGGCCAATCAAGTCGGGGTGCATGGCCATGTGGCAGCTCACCTCGGTGGGCGACACGCGGTCGATGCGCAAGCCCAGCACCCGGTTGAAGCAAATTTTTTCTTCAAAGATAAGCCTCAATCCCTCTATGAACTCGGGCTCATAAACCACCGCTGTTGGGGGCGTCTTTTTCATGCGCACACTGGGTTTTGACGACCCAGCTTGTCCAGTGATGTGGCTGCCAATGGCCAGTTGCTCACAGCGCGGAGAAGTCGGGTTTGCGTTTTTGCAAAAACGCGCCAAAGGCCTCTTTGGCTGCGGGCTCGGTGAGCATGCGCCTGAAAATAGCGCCCTCTTCTTGCATGCGCTCGAGCACGGCAGGCGTTTGTGCGCCTTTGAGCAAGCGCTTGGTCTCGATCAAGCTGCTCAAGGGCTTGGCAGCGAGTTTGCGCGCCTGTTGTTGGGCATAGGCGTTGGCTTCTGTGGGTGGCAAGACGCGGTTGACCAAACCCACCTCCAAGGCGGCTTCGGCCATGAAAGGCTCGCCCAGCAGCAAAGCCTCAGCCGCACGCTGGTGCCCCATCAGGCGCGGCACCAACAAGCTCGAGGCCGCCTCAGGGCACAGACCCAAGTTCACAAACGGCATGGAAAAAGCCGCGTTGTCACCCGCATAGACCAAGTCGCAATGCAGCAGCATGGTGGTGCCCACACCCACGGCTGGGCCACACACGGCGGCCAGCAAGGGTTTTGGGAAAGTGGCAATGCCTTGCAAAAAATGAAACACCGGGGCGTCGGTGCCGGTGGGGGGCTGGTTCAAAAAATCCGCCACATCATTGCCCGCACTGAACACCGTCTCATGGCCTTGAATGACCAACACCCGCTGGCTGCTGTCTTGGGCCGCTTGGGCAATGCCCTGGGTCAAGGCCGCATACATGGCCGCGGTGAGGGAGTTTTTTTTCTCCACCCGGTTGATGGTCAATGTGGTGACGCCTGCGTCCACATGGGTCAATATCTCATTCATGCTCAATCCTTTTTGCTATCAGCTGTGTCGGTGTCGGGGGCGCGCAGCCAAATTTGGGTTCGGTAAAACGGTCCTATGTAACCACGAACTTGCATTTTTTTGCCGCCATCGATGGGTGTGAAACGCACGTTGTATTCCTTGCCTTCATTGGGGTCGAGAATTTTCCCGCCGCTCCACACATTTTCCCCGGCTTCTTTTTTGACACCCCGGATGATTTCCATCCCAATGATGGTTTGGTTCTTGCGGTCGTCTTTGCAATCTTCGCAGGTTCGTTTGGCCTTGGGGTCTGGCTTGAGCGCCCGACCCACGCGCCCGGAGACCACGCCATTGGTCTCGGTGATGATGACTTCCCCTTTGGGTTCGTTGCTGCGGTCATCGATGGTGTGCCACACACCCACTGGGGTGACTTGTGCCAGCACAGGTGCCGCGCAAAGCCATGCAACGGCGACCAAGGCGGTCATGGCGGCAGGTAAATTGATCTTCAAAGTCATGTTCACTCCTGTGTCCCACACCATCAAGCCAAGGCCGCATCGGTGTCCATCAGCACGTCCACGCCAGACCGCGCGGTTTGCATCAAGCTGGTGGTTTCGGGCAGAAGCTTGGCGAAATAAAAACGCGCCGTTTGCAGTTTGGCTTGGTAGAAGGGATCGCGGTTGCCAGCGGCCAGTTGGCGCTGGGCCACTTGCGCCATGCGCGCCCAAAAGTATGCAAATACCAGGTGCCCCGCCACACGCATGTAGTCCACGGCTGCGCCACCGACTTCATCGGCATTGCCCAGCGCCTTCATGCCAATTTCTTGGGTGAAAGCGGTCATTTGCTGGCCCAATTTGGCCAAGGGCTGCACAAAAGCGGCCATGTCCTCGTTGCCGGCTTCTTCGGCCACCAAGGCGGTGATGCGTTGGCCCCATTTTTTCAGCGTGGCCCCTTGGTTGCCCAGCACCTTGCGGCCCAACAAATCCAAGCTTTGGATGGTGTTGGTTCCTTCGTAAATCATGTTGATGCGGGCATCGCGCACGTATTGCTCCAGGCCCCATTCACGGATAAAGCCATGGCCACCCAAAACCTGTAAACAAGCTGAGGTGGCGGTCCATCCGTTATCGGTCAAAAAGGCTTTCACGATGGGGGTGAGCATGGCCACCTCTTCCGACGCATCGGCACGCACCTGTTCGTCGGGGTGGTTGAGTTGTTGGTCGATCAACAAGGCGCAATGCAAACTCAAGGCCCGACCACCCTCGGCATAAGCCTTGGCCGTGAGCAGCATTTTGCGCACATCGGGGTGGACCAAAATGCTGTCGGCGGGTTTGTCAGGGGTTTTCACGCCCGACAA
>CAXNFO010000301.1:0-3156 GCA_964201395.1 Limnohabitans sp. | reverse complement strand
TCTGCCGCAGCGCGGCCAATGCCGGCGGTGCGAGCAATGATGGACATGCCGTTGGGGTATTGAAGTTGGTCCAGCGCTTCTTTGAGTTCGGCGCGGTCGTCACCCTCGATGCGCCGGCTCACACCGCCGCCACGGGGGTTGTTGGGCATCAACACCACATAGCGCCCGGCTAGGCTGACAAAGGTGGTCAGGGCCGCACCTTTGTTGCCGCGCTCTTCCTTCTCGACCTGGATCAGCATGGTCTGGCCTTCTTTGATCACGTCTTGGATGCGCGCCTGGCTGGGGGCCACACCTGGGGCAAAGTACTGCTTGGAGATTTCTTTGAAGGGCAAAAAGCCGTGGCGGTCTTCACCGTAATCGACGAAGCAGGCCTCTAGCGAGGGCTCAACCCGGGTCACCACCGCGGCGTAAATATTGCCTTTGCGCTGTTCGCGCCCTTCGATTTCAATTTCGTAGTCCAGCAGCTTTTGGCCGTCTACGATGGCCAACCGGCGCTCTTCGGCTTGGGTGGCGTTGATCAACATGCGTTTCATGGCGTTCTCAATTCATTCAAAACATCACAGGCCCAAAGGGACCAACGATGCCGAAGCCAACGCATGAAAACGAAAGGAATGGCCGCTCTGGGCCCAGCTGGCGGTTTTAACCGCCGGGTGGACTGTGGGAGGGCTCGGGGATGGGGGCGGGTTGCACAGACCACGGCTTGCTAAGGCCGTTGGTTGGCAACCGATCGTGCAAGGCTGTGTGGGCGGCGGTCGCACACAAAACCTGCATCAAAGACTGGAGTCCTTGGGAGCAGGCCTGCATCAGCGCCAACATCATCACCATCACCATTGCAAGATTTCTCGCTGTTATCCGAAGAAGCGGTTCATGACCGCTTCCCTTGGGGTATTCCGTTAGGGTTTTCAAAGCGTCGGCTTTACTTCGGGGTGCCTGTGCCATCCAGTTTCCATGGTTACTGGGTCTGCGGCAGGGCCCCCTTGGGGCATCGACCTCACAGCGGTTCTCTGGCGTGCTCTAATCTCACTGAAATCAAGCACTTGGAACATACCGCTGGTGAACAACATTATAGGCACAGCCGACGCATCGGTATCGCCCCAGGTCCAAACCCTGCGGGTGGATGAGGAATCGGCAGGGCAAAGGCTCGACAACTTCTTGCTCCGCCACCTGAAAGGCGTGCCCAAAACCCATGTTTATCGCATCATCCGTTCGGGGGAAGTTCGGGTGAACAAGGGGCGTGCTGCGCCGGATACCCGTTTGGCCACCGAAGACATGGTGCGCTTGCCCCCGGTCAGGGTGTCGGCGCGGGTCTTGGAAAAAGCCCAGGCCAACGTGCCAGAGCGCGATTTTGACGTGATGCTCGAGGATGCACACCTCATCGTGGTCAACAAACCTGCTGGATTGGCGGTGCACGGCGGCAGCGGGGTGAGTTTTGGCGTGATTGAGCAAATTCGCCAGTCCATGCCCCATGCGGATCAATTTGAGTTGGTGCACCGGCTGGACCGGGAGACGTCAGGCATTTTGTTGGTGGCCAAAAAACGCAGTGCCTTGAAGCATCTGCAAACCCAATTTCGCGAACGTGCGACCGACAAAACCTATTTGGCATTGGTGCGCGGGATTTGGCCGCAACGGCAAAAGGTCATTGACCTGCCTTTGCAAAAGTATCTATTGACCAACGGTGACGGCAGCGAAGGTGAGCGCCGGGTGCGGGTGGTCGCGCCCAATGACCCGCAGGGCATGCGCGCCATCACCTTGGTCAAAGTGGCCCGATTATTGGGCGATTACACCTTGTTGGAAGTGACCATCAAAACGGGGCGCACGCACCAAATTCGCGTGCATTTGGCCAGCTTGGGCCACCCGATTTTGGGTGACGACAAGTATGGTGATTACGATTTGAACAAGGCCCTGCAAAAAACGGGATTGCGGCGCATGTTTTTGCACGCTTGGAAGTTACAGTTCAGGCACCCCGCCAGCGGTGAATTGGTGGCCCTGAATGCGCCCTTACCCCCCGAACTTCAAAGTTTCATTGACCATGTCGCTCCCCCGACCCCGCCAGTTTGATCTGATCGCCTTTGACTGGGATGGCACCCTGTACGACTCGACGGCCTTGATCGTGCGTTGCATCCAAGAGGCGGTGCGCGATGTGGGCGGCACAGTGCCCGACGCGCAGTCTGCCGCCTACGTCATCGGCATGGCTTTGATGCCGGCCCTGGCCAAAGCCGCGCCGGATGTGCCGGCAGAAAAATACCCATTGCTCAACGAAAGATACCGCCACCACTACCTGGCCCGCCACGATGAATTGAGTTTGTTCGAGGGCGTGGTGCCGATGCTGCACGGCTTGCGTGAGCGCCATCATTGGGTGACCGTGGCCACGGGCAAAAGCCGCCAAGGCCTCAACCAGGCTTTGCAAGCGGTGGAAATCAAGGGCTTGTTCGATGGCTCGCGCACAGCCGACGAAACCGCTGGTAAGCCCGACCCCCTGATGCTGCACGAATTGATGCGCGAATTTGGCGTGGCCCCTGAGCGCACCTTGATGATTGGCGACACCACCCATGACTTGGCCATGGCCCAACATGCGGGTTGCGCCAGCTTGGGCGTGAGTTATGGCGCCCACGACCCCGCCGGGTTTGCTGCGCACCAACCGTTGGCGGTGCTGCATTCGGTGGCTGAACTCCACGACTGGTTGATGCAGCATGCGTGAGTGGGTTGCCTTGTGTCAAAGCCGAGATGTGGTCGACGGCCAGTTGGCTGTGCCCTTTGATGTGGTTTACAACGGCCAATCTTGTCAGGCCTTTGCGGTTCGTTTTGAAGGGCGGGTGCAGGCCTACCTCAACCGCTGCAGCCATGTCGCGATGGAAATGGACTTTCAGCCCGATCGCTTCTTTGACGCCTCAGGGAAATGGTTGGTCTGTGCCACCCATGGGGCCACTTATGCACCCGCCACAGGGGAATGTTCTGGCGGGCCATGCCGAGGCAACTTGGTGAAAATTGCCACCCTGGAAAAGGACGGCGTGGTTCACTGGCATACTGAACACAATTTACAGCCTTTGATCTTTTGAGACCCCATGACTGACCTTCCCCAAGACAACCCCGCTCCCACCCAACCGCCGGCGACTGCGTCCAACACCGTTTGGGAGCGTGCGGTGATGGAAAGCGTTG
>CAXNFO010000300.1:0-3158 GCA_964201395.1 Limnohabitans sp. | reverse complement strand
TTCAGCGGTGAGCCCTGGGCGGTGATCAACCGCATCCTCAAGGCCAACCCGAACCAAAACAATGCCTTGTTGTTGGCCGGCAGTGCGTCATTTGCCGAGGGGCGTTTTGCCCAGGCCATCCAATATTGGGAGCGGGTGCGGGCCAGCTTGCCCCCCCAGTCAGAGGACCTCAACGCCTTGGACAGCGCCTTGGCCCAAGCGCGTGAACGATTGGCACCTGGGCGCGCCAGCGCCCAGCTACCTGATTTGGGGCGCGCCAGCGCCCAGCTACCTCCTGCGGTAAGCACCAGTGCCCAGCCGCCATCCGCTGCCAGTGCGGTGCCCGCGCGCATCAGTGGCCGCGTCAGCTTGGCGCCCGAACTTGCCGCCCAAACCAGCCCCGGCGACACGGTGTTCATTTACGCCACCCCGGCCCAAGGCGGTCGAATGCCGCTGGCGATCGTGCGCACCACGGTGGCGGCCTTGCCCTTTGACTTTGTGCTCGACGACAGCCAGGCCATGGGGCCTCAGACCAAGCTCTCCAGCGCCGGCGAGGTGGTGCTCAAAGCGCGCATTTCCAAAACCGGTCAGGCCATGCCCCAGCCCGGCGAGCTCGGGGTCAGCATCGGCCCCATCAAAAACCAAACCAACCAAGTCAGCTTGGTGATCCGCGGCCCCATGCCATAAAAAAGGGGCTGCCGCAGCAGCCCCTGGGGAGCGTCAAATACCTTGCGTTTCAGCCCGATAGCAAGCCATGGGTGCGGGCAAAGTGCAGGGTTTGGGTGCGGCTTTTCACACCCAGGCGGCGGAACAAGCGCCACAAATGCACTTTGACGGTGTGCTCGCTGATGCTCAGTTCGGCAGCGATGTCGCGGTTGGACAGGCCCCGGTCGAGCATCACAATCAATTGCTTTTGGCGCTTGGACAGCTTGGTGTCGGTGGGCGCCATTTCCTCAAAGTTGTCATCGGCAGACATCAGGCCTTGGATGGCTGCGGAGATGTCATTGGGCGGAGATGACTTTTCAATATAGAGGTCGGCGCCGGCTTCGATGCAGGTCTCTTCGGCTTCACCGGCGGGCATGGCCGACAGCACCACCAGGGGCACTTCGGGGTACATGGCTTTGGTGTCGTGCACAGCGCTGGTGCCTTTGACGCCTGGCAGCAACAAGTCCAGCACAAACAGCTCGGGGGTGCCGTGCTTGATGATGGCTGCGGGCAGTTCGCTGAACTTCTCGAGCTCCACCACCACTGAAGTGGGGCGCAGCCTGCGCAGCAACATGCCAATGGCTTGGCGCACCAGAGGGTGGTCATCGATCACAAATAAGCTCATGGTTTTTCTCCAGGTCAGTAGTTCAGGCCAATGGCCTCGCGCACTTCGCGCATGGTTTGCCGTGCCGTGATGCGAGCACGGTCTGTGCCTGCATCCACAATGTCACGGACAAGTTGGGGGTGATCCAAATAGGGTTGGGCGCGCTCGCGCATGGGTTGTTGCTCGGCCAAGATGCCGTCAATCACCGGTTGCTTGCACTCAATGCAGCCAATGCCCGCGCTTTTGCAGCCTTGGGTGACCCAGGCGCGGGTCGGCTCGTCGCTGTAAACCAGGTGGAATTGCCACACCGGGCATTTGTCGGGGTCGCCCACGTCGTTGCGCTTGACCCGTGCCGGGTCGGTGGGCATGCGTTTCACTTTGAGGGCCACGCTGTCGGCGTCTTCGCGCAAGGCAATGGCGTTGTTGTAGCTTTTGCTCATCTTGGCGCCATCCAGCCCGGGCAGGCGGCTGGCTTCGGTGAGCAACACCTGGGGCTCGATCAGCACCGAGCGGCCTGTGCCTTTGAAGTGGCCTGAGAGGCGCTCGCGGTCATCGGCATCGAGCTCGGGGGCTTGGGCGATGTAGGCCATGGCCCCTTCCAAGGCTTTGGCGTCGCCGGTTTCTTGGTATTGCTTGCGCGACTTTTCAAACCGCTTGGCGCTGTCGCGGGGCAACTTGGCCAAGCTGGCGGCAATGCGCTGTTCGGCGTTGCGTTCGCGGCCATACAAGTGGTTGAAGCGGCGGGCCGCTTCGCGGGTGAGTTCGACGTGGCTGGCCTGGTCTTCGCCCACTGGCACATAGTTGGCTTTGTAGATCAGGATGTCCGCCGCTTGCAACAGCGGGTAGCCCAAGAAGCCGTAGGTGCTGAGGTCTTTGTCTTTGAGTTTTTCTTGCTGGTCTTTGTAGGTGGGCACGCGCTCCAACCAACCAATCGGGGTGCCCATGGCCAACAAGGTGAACAACTCGGCGTGCTCGGGCAAGCGGCTTTGCAGAAAAATGGTGCATTGCGCGGGGTCCAGCCCAGCGGCGAGCCAGTCGATGACCATTTCGTAAACGTGCTGCTCGATGACGCTGGCGTCCTCGTAGTGGGTGGTCAGGGCGTGCCAGTCGGCAACGAAATAAAAGCACTCCATTTCGGACTGCAGGCGCACCCAGTTTTTCAAGGCGCCGTGGTAGTGCCCCAAATGCAAAGCGCCGGTGGGGCGCATGCCAGATAAAACGCGGGGTCGGTCCATGCTCATCCCAATAACCATTCAACTGGGGTCATCAACCAGCGCAAGGTGTCCAAGGTCAGTCCCATGAAGGGCTGCATCCAGATGCCGTTGATGACGCCAAACAAAACCAGGGCCATGACGATGTAAAAACCCCAAGGCTCAATGCGCGAAAACAGGACGGCTTGCTTCATGGGCAGCAAACCCACGGCAATGCGCCCGCCGTCCAGCGGGGGCATGGGAAACAGGTTGAAGACAAACATCACCACATTGGTCAAGATGCCGGCTTTGCAAACCTCCAGAAAAAAGCGCTCCTGCACACCCACGAACAGCAGCAAATACAGCACCGTCCACCACAGCAGGGCTTGCAAAAAATTGATACCAGGTCCGGCCAAGGCCACCCACACCATGTCGCGCTTGGGTTGGCGCAGTTGGCCAAAGCGCACCGGCACCGGTTTGGCAAAACCAAACAGCAGGGGACCCATGGGGGTCAGGGCGGTGGACAGGTACATCAAAATGGGTAACAAAATGGTGCCCACCAAGTCGATGTGGGCCATGGGGTTCAGGGTGACGCGCCCCATGACCCAAGCGGTGTCGTCACCCAGCATGTGGGCGACGTATCCATGGGCTGCTTCGTGCAAAGTGATGGCAAACAACAC
>CAXNFO010000299.1:0-3192 GCA_964201395.1 Limnohabitans sp. | reverse complement strand
GCAAGGCTTTTAAGTTTGGCTCGCAAAAGATCAATTTGCATGTGCAAGGGCGTGAGTTTGAGCCCAAGGCGCATTTGCCTGTCCCTGGAGCACTCGATTTGTGTTTCATCGCCGATCGCCCCCTGTCAGAGGTGATCGCCCATTTGCAGGCCCAAAACTGGCCCATCATCGAAGGGCCGGTGATGCGCACCGGCGCCACCCGCACCATCCGGTCGGTGTATGTGCGCGACCCCGACTTGAACCTGATTGAGATTTCCGAATGGGCCTGATTTTGTCGCTTGGGTGACCTTTGCAGGGTCGCCAGTGGCGGGTGTTTGGGTTTGTCCCAATGAGCAAAGCCAACAAAGTGGTCAATATGTTGTTGGCAACCAAGGAGACAACATGCCCAATTACAAACTCAATGTTGACGGGGTCGTTCGCGCCGTTGAGGCGGAAAAAGACGAACCCTTGCTATATGCGCTGACCGACGCGCTCAAGCTCAAAGGCCCGAAGTTTGGCTGTGGTGTGGCCCAGTGCGGCACCTGTACGGTGTTGGTCAATGGCCAACCGATGCGATCTTGCGTGCTGCCTACCGCCTCGGTGGGCAATAAGCCCATCCGCACCCTGGACGGATTGGAGAAAAACGGCCAACTGCACCCGGTGCAGGCCGCTTTTGTCGAAGAGCAGGCCGCTCAATGCGGTTACTGCGCCAACGGATGGGTGATGCATGCCGTGGCTATTTTGGAGAAAAACCCCAAAGCCACCGATGCCCAAATTCAACAAGGTTTGGCCAACGTGCAATGCCGCTGCGGCACCCAAATCGCCATTCTGCGGGCGGTCAAAAAAGCCCGTGACAACATGGCCACGGCCAAAGCTTAAAGGGGACGACATGGACACATTGAATCTCAATCGCCGCGATTTTTTGCAATCCCAGGCCGCTTTGGTGGTCGGGGCTTCGGGGGCTGTGATGGTGGGCGACGCCGCTGCGCAAGCCGCTGCCCCGGTCTTGGTGGGCCCACCGCCCACCGCTTTGGACACCTGGATCCGCATCGCTGCCGATGGCAGCGTGGTGGCCAATTTCGGCAAGATGGACTGTGGCCAAGGCATTGACCTGGCGGTGGCCCAAATTGTGGCCGACGAGTTGGACGTGGCGCTGGACAAAGTCCACGTCACCATGGGTGACACCCGTTTGTCGCCCAACCAAGGCGGTGGCAGTGGCAGCACCGGTTTGCGTTTGGGGGCCGTGCCTTTGCGCAACGCCGCTGCTGAAGCCCGCCGTGTTTTGCTGGATGCCGCATCGCTCAAGTTGGGCGTGGATGTCGCTGGTTTGTCGGTGGACAACGGCCGGGTGTTTGCCGTGGCCGACGCCAGCAAATCGGTCACATATGCCGATCTGATCGGTGGCAAAGCCTTCTCCACACCCATGGAGTGGAACAAACAAATTGGCAACGCCCTGAACGTCAATGGCAAGGCCAAACCCAAAGACCCCTCGCTGTACAAAATTGTGGGCAAGGGCTTCAAGCGCAAAGACATTGCCTTGAAAGTCAGCGGCAAGGAGCACTACACCGCCCACATTCGGCCCGACAACTTGTTGCACGCCCGGGCAGTGCGCCCGCCCGTGGCTGGCGCCCAACCCCTGGGTGTGGATGACGCATCGATTGCCCACATCAAGGGTGCCAAATCGTTTGTCAAAGGGGGTTTTGTGGCCGTGGTGGCCGAAACCGAATGGAATGCGGTGCGTGCAGCGCGCAGCTTGAAGGTCAAATGGTCCGATGTCGCGGGTCCCTTCACAGGCGGTGAAGAGAAGGTCTACGACTACATCCGCCAAGCCACACCCACAGCGGCCAATGCCATCCCGATGTTTGGCGGCAAAAAGGCCTGGGACGAAAAGCCCACCCTGGCGGCTTTGGCCACTTCGGCCAAGGTGCTTGAAGCCGACTACGAATGTGCCTTCCAGTCACATGCCCGCATTGGACCGTCTTGTGGCGTCGTTGACGTTCGCGGTGACAAGGTGGAAATTTGGGCCGACACCCAAAAGCCCCACTTTTTGCGCATGGGCATTGCCAAGTTTTTGGGCATCCCCCCTGAAAACGTGCAGGTCAAGTGGATGCATGGTGCCGGCTCCTACGGCCGCAGCGATGGCGACGAGGCCCCCTACGAGGCCGCCTTGCTGTCCCAGGCGTTTGCCCGACCCGTGCGCATGCAGTGGTCGCGCGAAGAAGGCACGGCTTGGGACCCCAAAGCCCCGGCCGCCATCATCACCATGAAGGCCGGTTTGGATGCCAACAACCAAGTCAACGGCTGGTTGTTCAAGGCCAAAGGCTTCAATGGATGGGACGTGCGCTTCACCGGCGAAAGCCCCGAGCATGTGTTGGTGGGCATGCTCACCGGGCACAAAAAGTGGAATGCCTACAACTTCAACGTGCCTGAAGAGAGCTACAAGTTCAACAACCATGTGCACTGGTGGGAGACGGTACCGCCTTACCTGCAAGAAGCCTCACCCATGCGCACGGCACACTTGCGGGCCCCGCAAGAAATGCAAACCCGTTTTGGGCAAGAGAGCTTTATTGACGAGGTGGCCCATGCCGCGGGCATGCACCCGGTGGACTTTCGCCTCAAGCACCTGCAAGACCCGCGTGAGATCGAGGTGGTCAAGGTGGCTGCTGAGCGCATGGGCTGGCCCAACCGCAAAAAGGGCACGACCAAGGGCGATGTGTCCACCGGCTGGGGCTTGGCCTTGCACACAGGCTACGGCTCGTATGCGGCGGTGGCCTGCGAGGTCGAGGTGAACAAAAAAACCGGTCGCATTTGGGTCAAAAAAGTCAGCATCGGCCACGACTGCGGCATGATGGTCAACCCGATTGGGGTGCGTGCAGCGCTGGAGGGCCAAATCATGCAAGGCATCAGCCGCACCTTGCACGAGGAAGTGCACTTTGATGAAAAGCGTGTGAAGAGTGTGGACTGGACCACCTACCGCATCGCCAACCTCAATGACGTACCCGGCGAAGTCGACTTGGTGCTGATCAACCGCCCCGACAAGCCGATTGGCGGCGCTGGTGAGCCTGCCATCGTGTGCTTCCCCGCCGCCATCGCCAACGCGGTGTTTGACGCCACGGGGGTTCGCATCCGCCGCTACCCCATGGTGGCCGATCGGGTGAAAAAAGCACTGGCTTGATCTTCAAAAATCAAAGCCCCGCAACTTGAGTTGCGGGG
>CAXNFO010000298.1:0-3199 GCA_964201395.1 Limnohabitans sp. | reverse complement strand
AAGCGTTGGACCATGACCGAGCGCGGCCAGCGCCACAACGCCCGAAGTGCCGACCGCTTTGTCATTGGGCCGAGCCAGTTGCATTGGGACGGCGCGGCTTTGCACATCGACATCGACGAGGTGGGCGTGCCCATCCCGCACCGCGTGCGTGGGCGCGTCACCGTGCACCCGCAGCAGTTGTTTGACTTCAGCACCCCCTTGGACGCACAAGGCCGGCACCGCTGGGGCCCGCTGGCCCCGCACGCCCGGGTGGAGGTGGCGTTACAACATCCGGCCCAGCGTTGGAGCGGCCACGCGTATTTGGACAGCAACGAGGGCGACGAACCGATTGACACACCCTTCACCGAATGGGACTGGTCGCGCAGCCCGATGAAAGACGGCAGCACGGCGGTGCTCTACGACGTACAGGCCAAGGACGGCTCTGACACCTTGCTGGCGTTGCGCTTCACGCCGCAAGGGCGCATCGAGCCCTTCGACGCGCCGCCACGCCAAGCACTGCCGCGCACCGCCTGGGGCTTGCCCCGGCGCATGCGCAGCCCGCAAGCCGTGCGCATCGCGCAGCAACTGGAAGACACCCCGTTTTACCAACGCGCCGTGTTGCAAAGCGAGTTGCTGGGCGAGACGGTGCACAGCTTTCACGAAACCTTGAACGTGCCGCGCTTGGTTGCCCCCATCGTTCAAGCCATGCTGCCCTGGCGCATGCCCCGGCGGCGCTGAACACCCATGAACATGCCTGCCAGCTTTGTGGACGCGGTGATCGCCTTCACCGTCATTGAGTTTGTGGTTTTGGTTTGGCGCCACCAGCGCACCGGTCGCGGCTTGGGCCCAGTGGATGTCGCCACCGGCCTGGCCCCTGGTCTGTGCCTGATGATCGCCCTGCGCCTGGCCGATGTGCCCGAACTGCCCCTGGCCGCTGTTCTCGCCCTGGCGGGCGCCGGCCTGGCCCATGCCTGGGACTTTCGGCGACGGTTTGCCATGGCGGATGCAGAGCGTCAGGGCTGAGGGCTGTCTCAGCCCTCAAGCCCGTTGCATATACCCATACCGCAAGTTGGTGCGCCCTTCACCATGCCTGTCGTATTCGGCGCGGGCCAGGGCCACGGGGTCGCCGTCCAGGGCGGCGCGTTGTTGCGGGGTGTAGCCATACAAGCGCGCTGAGTTGCCGCCGAAGATGGCGTTTTTCACCGGGCCGTCCGCTGCGCCCAGGGGGGCAAAGCCGTATTTTTCTTGCATGGGTGCCGGGATTTCCAAGCGCCGCAGGCCTTCGATTTGCCACTGCGGCGCGCCGGTCCACACCGCGTCTGAGCCCCACACGAGGTGGTCGGCACCCAAGCCTTTGACCAGCTGGCCCATCATGGCCGCGCACAAGCGCGGTTCTGCCAGGGTGCTTTGGGCAAAGATTTGACCCAGGTCGCCATACACGTTTTTCACGCCGTACTTTTGCGGGATGTCGGCCAGGTCGGTGACCCAATCGATGCGCCCGGTTTGCTCAAACTGATCCCAGCCCGTTTTTTGGGCGCCACCGGTGAAGCGAAACCCCGAGTGGTAAATGATGAAGTTCAGCTCAGGGAAGTCTTTGGCCGCTTTGCCCACGTCGCGCACGTCGGCGTATCGCAGCAAGTGCGGAAATTGCTGGGTGGTGGAGGGCGGGAACAGGCCTTTGTGCACGCACACATTGGCCAGGCTGGGCTTGGCTTTGCTCCACTTGACCAGTTTTTCATAAAACGGGTAGAGCAGTTTCTCGTCGTCCAAATGCCAGGGGTGGCGCGACAAATGTTTGTTGGTGTTGTCGCCAATGGTGTAGCCCTTGAAGGAGTCGGGCTTCAAGGTTTCGTGGTCTTGCTCGGCTTTTTCCAGCCATCCCGGCATGCCGGGCATGAAGATGGCGTGCGAGAACATGCGCTGGCTGCCCGCTTGTTGGTTGACGTTGCTGCGCGCTTGCGCCTTCATCTCGTTGGTCAAAAACCAGTCGCGCAGATCTTCTGAGCCCGAGCCGGAGATGAGCGCCACCTTGGTGTCGCTGTCGAGATAAATTTCTTTGAAGTAGTTGGCAAACTTCAAGTCGTCCAAGGTTTGCGGTTTGTTCACCAGGCTGGGATTCCAACCCGCTCGGCCCACCGCTTCGCGCGATCGCACAAAGCCTTCGAGCCGGGTGTCGTCGCGCAAAAAATGGGTGTGCATGTCCATGATGAACTGGCCCTTGAGCGCATGGGCCCGGGCATTGGCCATCTCGGGGGTTTGCGCTTCGGCGTGGCTGACCATGTACAGCGGGCCGTAGGTCTCGTTCATGGTCAGATAAGCGGCGGCCATGCCCGCAGCGCCTTGGAAAAATTTGCGCCGAGAGACGCCTTGCTTCTTGGCCAGCTCGCTGCCGAGTTGTTTGATGCGGGCTTCAAACTCGCGCTGCCTGGGCGTTTGGGCGGCGGGGAAAAACTCGTCGCTGGAGACCGACTGGGTGGGGATGGGCGAGCGAAATTTGGCGCTTTCAGCGGGGATGAGCTTTTCCATCTCGTCGGGTGTCAGCACGGCGGTCTCCTTTGTGGTGTGGGTGCGGGGCCACGGTTGTGATTGCCTGCCAATTTAGCCGCAAGCGTGCAGCCGTGCAAGGCCATCAACACCGGGTTTTGCGCCGCCTGAGCCCGCGTCAGGGGGCCGGTATCAGGTAGCTTTGGAACACGCCCACATGCACAAACGCGTTGTCGGCCGCGTCGGGCCACAGCGCGGCGCTGTGGAAGCGCACGTCATAGGTGGGCTCGTGGTGAGAGGGCACGCCGTGGGCGTGCGCGTCGGGGAAGGGGTAGGCCGGCGAGATGTGCACCACCACGCCGGTTTTGCCCCGGATGTAGCCGGGCGCACGCACATGGCCACCCACATGCTCAAGCCGCACCTGCACCCGGTCGCCTATGCGAAATGTGTGCGCATCGGCGGCATTGCTGCGCCCTGCAGCCAAAGGCAAGGCCAGCGGAAAGCGGCCACCAGCGCGTTGCTCCAAATCGCTCAAACTGAGCACGCCCTTTTCCACGCACAGGGTGGCCAGGCTGGTCAGGGTGCGTTCGTAATAGCCCGCGCTCATGTAATGGCGCGGCTCCATGCGCTCAATGGCGTGGCGGTATTCGTCCATGTTGAAGATGCCTGCACGCACCGCCACGCCGTAGAGGGCGTTGATGCGTTTTTCCCATTCCTCATGGAACACCGCTGCATC
>CAXNFO010000297.1:0-3203 GCA_964201395.1 Limnohabitans sp. | reverse complement strand
CGCCACATTGCGCTGGGTGGCTGGGTGCGCCCACATTTCGCGGTTCATGGCCGGGGCCAACAACAAAGGCACGCGCTCAATGGGCCGGGCCAGGCAAGTCAGGCTGAGCAAATCATCAGCGCGCCCATGCAGCAGTTTGGCCATGAAATCCGCACTCGCCGGGGCCACCAAGATGGCGTCAGCCGTTCGGGTGAGGTTGATGTGGGCCATGTTGTTGTCTTGGCGGGCGTCCCATTGAGACATATATACCGCTTGGCCCGACAAAGCCTGCAGGGTGACAGGCGTGATGAAGGCCGTGGCCGCCTCGGTCATCACCACCTGCACGCTGGCACCGGCCTTGACCAAGGCGCGGCACAGCTCAGCGGCCTTGTAGCAGGCAATGCCCCCGCTCAAGCCCAGCACGATGTTTTTGCCATTCAAAATGCCCATGGCCGCAATGTAGCAGAGCGCCCCCCTATAATCGTCGCTTACCACCACCCGGGACTTCAGCATCCCGTACCTGACATGACCCAATTTGTCTTCGTCACCGGCGGTGTGGTGTCTTCCCTGGGCAAGGGAATCGCCTCAGCCTCCCTCGCTGCGATTCTTGAATCGCGAGGCCTCAAAGTCACTTTGATCAAGCTCGACCCCTACATCAACGTGGATCCGGGCACCATGTCCCCTTTCCAGCATGGCGAAGTTTTCGTCACCGATGATGGCGCCGAGACCGATCTGGACTTGGGCCATTACGAGCGCTTCATCACCACGCGAATGCGCCGCACCAACAACTTCACCACCGGCCAAATTTACAAAAGCGTGCTTGAAAAAGAGCGCCGGGGCGACTACTTGGGCAAAACCGTCCAGGTCATTCCGCACATCACCAACGAAATCCAAGATTACGTGCGCCGGGGTGCGGGCATAGGCACGCCGGACGCGGTGGACGTGGCGATTGTTGAAATTGGCGGCACCGTGGGCGACATCGAGTCCTTGCCGTTTTTGGAAGCCGTGCGCCAAATGAGCCTCAAGCTCGGCCCCAACAATGCGGCTTTTGTGCACCTGACCTATGTGCCTTGGATCGCCGCAGCGGGCGAGCTCAAAACCAAGCCCACCCAGCACACGGCGCAAAAGTTGCGCGAAATAGGCATCCAGGCCGACGCCTTGCTGTGCCGCGCCGACCGCAAAATTCCGCAAGAAGAGCGCGAAAAAATCTCCCTCTTCTCCAACGTTGCTGAATGGGGCGTGATCTCCATGTGGGACGTGGACACCATCTACAAAGTGCCCCGCATGCTGCACGAGCAAGGGCTAGACGCCTTGATCTGCGACAAACTGCGCATCCACACACCGCCGGCCGATCTCAAGCGCTGGGACGCTTTGGTCTACGAGGTCGAGCACCCCCAACACGAAGTCAGCATTGCCATGGTGGGCAAGTATGTGGATTTGTCAGACAGCTACAAATCGCTCAACGAGGCCCTGCGCCACGCTGGTTTGATCAACCATGCGCGGGTCAAAATCGAATACATCGACTCCGAAACCCTGAACACCGAAAACGCTTCGCGTCTGGGCCAATTTGACGCGGTCTTGGTGCCCGGCGGTTTTGGCAAACGCGGCATCGAGGGCAAAATTTGCGCCGCCCGCTTTGCCCGCGAACAAGGCATTCCTTACCTGGGCATTTGCTTAGGCATGCAAGTGGCCACCATTGAATACGCCCGCCATGTGGCCCACCTCGAAGGTGCCAACAGCACCGAGTTCGAGCCCGACACCCCGCACCCGGTGATTGCCCTCATCAACGAGTGGAAAGACGCCGACGGCAGCATCAAAAAACGCGATGCCCAGTCCGACCTGGGCGGCACCATGCGCCTGGGGGCCCAAAGCTCAGACGTGCAAGCGGGCACCTTGGCGCATCAAATTTACGGCGATGTCGTCACCGAGCGCCACCGCCACCGCTACGAGGCCAATGTCAACTACCTCGATCGCCTGCGCGCGGCCGGTCTGGTGATATCGGCGCTGACCCAGCGCGAACAGCTGACCGAAATCGTAGAACTCCCTGCCAGCGTCCACCCTTGGTTCATGGGGGTTCAATTCCACCCCGAATTCAAATCCACCCCTTGGGACGGCCACCCCTTGTTCAACGCATACGTCCGTGCGGCCCTGGGCCACAAAAGTGGGCGGCAAAACCTCAAAGCCGTGGCTTGATGCGATCGACCATGAAGTTGTGCGGATTTGATGTTGGCCTGACACGGCCCTTTTTCTTGATCGCTGGCCCCTGCGTCATCGAGTCCGAGCAATTGCAAATGGACACCGCCGGCAGCCTGAAAGAAATCACCTCTGCCCTGGGCATCCCGTTTATTTTCAAAAGCAGCTATGACAAAGCCAACCGCTCCAGCGGAACCAGCTTTCGCGGCCCGGGCATGGACAAGGGCTTGGAAATTCTGGCCAAAGTGAAAAAAGAACTCGGCCTGCCCATCCTGACCGATGTGCACAACGAGGCCGACATCGCTGCGGTGGCCGCCGTGGTCGATGTGCTGCAAACCCCCGCTTTTTTGTGCCGCCAAACCGACTTCATCCACGCCGTGGCCCAATCGGGCAAGCCCGTGAACATCAAAAAGGGGCAATTTTTGGCCCCGCACGACATGAAAAACGTCATCGACAAAGCCCGCGCCGCTGCCCGCGCTGCCGGCTTGAGCGAAGACCGCTTCATGGCCTGCGAACGCGGCGCGTCCTTTGGGTACAACAACTTGGTCAGCGACATGCGCAGCCTGGCCATCATGCGCGAGACGCTGGCCCCGGTGGTGTTTGACGCCACCCACTCAGTGCAATTGCCCGGCGGCAATGGCACCAGCAGCGGCGGTCAGCGTGACATGGTGCCGGTGTTGGCCCGGGCCGCGGTGGCCGTGGGCGTGGCCGGTTTGTTCATGGAAACCCACCCCAACCCGGCCCAAGCCCTGAGCGACGGGCCCAATGCCGTCCCCTTGAAACACATGCGCGCATTGCTCGAGAACTTGCAGGCGCTGGACGCGGTGACCAAACGCAACGGCTATTTGGAAGACCAGTTTTCTTTGTGAATTTTTATCAATTGAACCTTTGGAAAGAGTGACATGAGCGCAATTGTGGATATCGTCGGCCGAGAGGTGCTGGACAGCCGTGGCAACCCCACTGTGGAATGCGACGTCTTGTTGGAGTCCGGCACCATGGGCCGCGCCGCTGTTCCCTCGGGCGCGTCCACC
>CAXNFO010000296.1:0-3209 GCA_964201395.1 Limnohabitans sp. | reverse complement strand
GAAGAACTGGTGTTTGCCGATGGCCGCGACAAACTCACCCTGCCCAAAGACTCGGCGGCCTTGATGCTGTTTGCCCAAATCCGCGATGAGGCACACCGCTTTGCCATCACGGGCATGCGCGCCAAGCGCGCCCAGGTGCGCACCGGCGCCAGCAAATTGGAAGACATCGCCGGCATTGGCCCCAAAAAACGCGCCAAGTTGTTGCAACGCTTTGGCGGCGTGCGCGGCGTGGCCGACGCCAGTGTGCAAGACCTGTGTGCGGTGGAAGGCATCTCGCCCGATCTGGCCCAGACCATTTACCAGGCCTTGCGCTGAGCCCACAGTGGCTGGGGGTGGGTGTTTGCCCGGTGTGCTGGCACAGGGCCGCCACCTAGAATGCGGCCCATGAATACCAACCCCACATCCCCCTTGCCAGCCGCGCTGGCCATGTTCAATTTGACCGGTCGCGTGGCCCTGGTCACCGGTTCGGGCAGCGGCATTGGCCTGGCTTTGGCCGAGGGCTTGCGCAGCGCGGGTGCGCGGGTGGTGCTCAATGGGCGCAACCGCGATAAGTTGCAAGCCGCCGCCGACAAATTGCGCCAACTGCCGGGCCCGAGCGAGGGTGTTTTCATCCAGGCGTTTGATGCCACCGATGGTGCTGCGGTCAAGGCTGGTGTGGCGGAGATCGAGCGCAACGTCGGCCCCATCGATATTTTGGTCAACAACGCGGGCATGACGTTTCGATCTTCTCTGGAAACATTCCCGCCCGAGCAATGGCACAACATCATGCGCACCAACTTGGACAGCGCGTTTTACGTGTCGCAAGCCGTGGTGCCCGGCATGATCGCGCGCAAAGCGGGCAAGATCATCAACATCTGCTCGGTCATGAGCGAGCTGGGACGCCCAGGCACCGCGCCCTACACCGCGTCCAAAGGGGCGCTGAAGATGCTCACCAAGGGCATGGCCGTCGATTGGGGACCGCATGGCATCCAGGTCAATGGCATTGGCCCGGGTTATTTCAAAACCGAACTCACCGAGGCCCTGGTCAACGACGCCACCTTCAGCGGTTGGTTGATTGGGCGCACACCCGCCAAGCGCTGGGGCCAGGTGCAAGACCTGGTGGGCGCGGCGGTGTTCCTCAGCAGCGACGCATCGGCCTTTGTCAATGGCCATGTGCTGTATGTGGATGGCGGCGTCACCGCATCGCTCTAAGTCCAAATTTTTCGTACCTCAACCCAACGAGTTGCCCCATGCCCCAAGCCCTTGTGATCCACGGCGCCAACGATTTGCGCATTGAAGAAGCCGAAGCCGAACCCTTGGGCGAGCACCAGTTGCGGGTGCACATGCGCGCCGGTGGTATTTGTGGCTCAGACCTGCATTACTACCAACACGGCGGCTTTGGCACGGTGCGGGTCAAGCAGCCCATGGTGCTGGGCCACGAGGTGTCGGGCCAAGTCGTGGCCGTGGGTGCGCAGGTGCAGGGCATGGCGGTGGGCACACGGGTGGCCATCAGCCCCAGCCGGCCTTGTGGCCACTGCATGTTTTGCCAACAGGGTCAGCACAGCCATTGCCTGCAAATGCGCTTCTACGGCAGTGCCATGCCGTGGCCCCACATCCAAGGCGCATTTCGGCAAGAGATGGTGATCGAGGCCTGGCAAGCCCATGCCGTGGCCGAACATGTGAGCGATGGCGAGGCGGCCATGGCCGAACCGCTGTCGGTGGCGTTGCACGCGGTGCGCCGCGCGGGCTCGTTAGCGGGTGCGCGGGTGCTGGTCACCGGTTGCGGGCCGATTGGCTCGCTGTGTGTGTTGGCGGCCCGCTGGGCGGGTGCGGCCGAGGTGGTGGTCACCGACATCACCGACCAAACCCTGGCCCGGGCGCGTTTGGTGGGTGCCGACCAGACCATCAACACTGCCACCACGCCCGAGGGCTTGGACGCGTACAAAGTCAACAAGGGTCACTTTGATGTGCTGATCGAGGCCAGTGGCAACGCCAAGGCCTTGGTGGCCGCGTTTGAGGTGCTGCGCCCACGCGGGGTGATTGTGCAAGTGGGCACCGGTGGCGACACCACCATCCCGATGAACGTGCTGGTGGCCAAAGAGTTCGAGTGGCGCGGCACCTTTCGCTTCCACGAAGAGTTTGCCTTGGCCGTGGCACTGATGAACCAGCGCCGGGTGGACGTGAAACCCCTGATCAGCCACAGCCTGCCGCACACCGAATTTGCCCAGGCTTTTGCGCTGGCCGCCGACCGCACCCAGTCGATGAAGGTGCAACTCAGCTTCACTTGAGCGCAGGGCGATCACGCATTGCTGATCCAGTAATGCTGATTCGGGCCTCACGCGCCTTGGCGCACGTTGGATGTTGGTGATGTCTGGGCTGCTGGGGGTGCACCGGCGTCAAACTGGTTGCACCACTTCGAGCAAGCGGTCCAAGCCACCTTCTTCGATGGACACCATGGCCTGGGCCCGCACGGCGGGTTTGGCGTGGTAGGCCACCGATAAACCCGCCAAGCCCATCATGGGCAAATCGTTGGCGCCGTCACCCATGGCAATGGCTTGGGCCGGTGCAATGACCAGTTGCGCGCAAGACTGCGCCAACTTGCGGCGTTTTTCTTCGCCGTCGCAAATATCGCCCCAGTCTTGGTCCACCAAGCGGCCCGTGAGCACCCCATTGGCCACTTCGAGCACATTGCTGCGGGTCTCGTCCAAGCCCAGCAGGTTGCGAATGCGGTCGGTGAAAAAGGTGAAGCCGCCACTGACCAGCAAGGTTTTGAGGCCTGCGCGTTGACAGGCTTGCACCAGGGCTTGCGCCCCCGGGTTCAAGAGCAGCCGGTGTTGGTAAACCTCGTGCAAGGCGGATTCGGGCACCCCCTTGAGCAAGGCCACGCGCTGGCGCAGGCTGTCTTTGTAGTCTTTGATCTCGCCGCGCATGGCGGCTTCCGTGATTGCCGCCACCTCGGCCTTGCGCCCGGCGGCATCGGCGATTTCGTCCACGCATTCGATGTTGATCAGCGTCGAGTCCATGTCAAACGCGATCAATTTGAAGTCATGCAGTCGCAAGGGTGCGGTGAAGCCTTGGATGTTCAAGCCTGGGGCAAATGGGGTGGGCATGGTGTGGTGCTTGCGGTGGAGATGGTGTCAGATCCGCACCGGGGCAGGTGTGGATGCTGGAGCCTGGGTGACGGGCTCACCCAGCGAGCGCAGGATTTCACGCACCAGTTGGGCGCGCTC
>CAXNFO010000295.1:0-3243 GCA_964201395.1 Limnohabitans sp. | reverse complement strand
GCTGAAGTCGAAGCTTTTTTCAGCCATCCTTGGCCAGCCCATGCACACCCCTTGCGGGGCTTGATTTAAAAAACTGAGCCGCACCCGCCGAGAGGTTTCGGTTGCCCCTTCACCGCGGCAGGGTGTGCAGGGGAATGTCTTGGTTGCTGGCCAAGCGGTCCAATTGACGCCGTGTTTGCCCGGCAAAAAACTGGGCCACGGCTTGATGGGCCTGAGGTGTGAGGGGCGTTTGTGGCCCCACTTGATCCATTCCAGCGGCAGTCAACAAGCGCTTGGCGAAATGCGGCTCCAGGGCTGCCACCGCCACGCGGCCGTCTTGACAGGGGTAAATTTGGTAGCCCGCATGGGCCCCACCCACGGCGCCCTTGGGCGTGGTCAAGCCCCAGTGTCTGGGCAAGGCCAGATAGGCGGCCGCATCGCTCAAAGCCACTTCCAGCAGCACGCCTTTGCCCTGGGTTCGACCAGGTTGCGCGCGCAGCATCAAGGCCTTGAGCACCGCTTCGCTGGCCATCAGCGAGCCGCCCATGTCGGCAAACAAACTGGCGGGCAATTGCAGGCCATCGACCAAGCCTTGCTCGGCCACATAGGTCAGGTCATGCCCGGGCTCTTCGGCGCGGGCACCTGGCGCCCCGACGATGGCCACGCAACTCAGTGGCGGGTATTGCTGTTGCAAGCTTTTCCAGCCCAAGCCCAGCTTGTTCAAGGCCGAAGGCCTGAAAGAGGTGATGAGCACATCGGTGTTGCGCAACAACCGCTGCAACACGGCTTGGCCGGGGGCGGTTTTGAGGTCGGCCTGCACCGTTCGCACCCCTTGGTGCATGGTTTGGTAAGCCTTGGGCCGGTAGTGGGCCATTGGGTCGCCGCTGGTGCTGGTTGATCCCGGCGGGGCAGGGGGTTCGAGCTTGGTGCAATGCGCGCCCATGGCTTGCAAGCGCATCAATGCGGCGGGGCCGGGCAAGTTTAAGGCCAGGCTGAGCACGCGCACACCGCGTAACACGCGTTGTTGACGGGGGTTGGAAGCCAGCCCCTCGGTTGAACTGGTTTTGGATGCGGCCATGGTTCAGTGCTGGGCAAAGTCCAGGGGCAGGCCGACATAGTTTTCGGCCAAGGCGGTCGATGCGGCGCGGCTGTTGACCAAGTAGTGCAGCTCGGCGTCTTGCATTTTTTGGCCAAAGGCGCCGTTGTCTGGAAAGCGGTGCATCAGGTTGGTCAGCCACCAGGAAAAACGCTCGGCGCGCCAAATGCGGGCCAAACAACGGTCTGAATAGGCGTCGATGCCCGCGTCGCTGCGCTCGGCGTAATGCTCGATCAAGGCGGCGCTCAAGTACTTCACATCCGAGGCCGCCAGGTTCAAACCTTTGGCCCCGGTGGGTGGCACGATGTGCGATGCGTCCCCGGCCAAAAACATGCGCCCAAAGCGCATCGGCTCGGCCACATAGCTTCGCAACGGGGCAATGCTTTTTTCAATCGACGGGCCGGTGATGATTTGCTCGGCCAGGGCAGGGTCCAGGCGGCGGCGAATGGCGTCCCAAAAGCGCTCATCGCTCCAGTCGCTGACCTGATCGCTCAAGGGGCATTGCACGTAGTAGCGGCTGCGGGTCAGGCTGCGCATGCTGCACAGCGCAAAGCCCTCGGCGCTGTTGGCGTACACAATGGCGTGCGGCGAGACCGGTGGCACATCGGCCAAGATGCCCAGCCAGCCAAAGGGATACACCCGTTCAAACTCTTGCAAACTGCCGGCCGGCACACTGGCGCGGCACACGCCGTGAAAGCCATCGCAGCCGGCAATGAAGTCGGCATCAATGCGCTTGGCCTGGCCTTCGTGTTGGCACAACACATGGGGGTGCGCCCCATCAAAGTCATTGACGCTGACATCTTCTGCGCTGTACCAGGTGGTCAAGCCAGCAGCAGCGCGGGCGTTCATCAGGTCGCGGGTCACTTCGGTTTGGCCATAAGCGGTGACCGACTTGCCACCGGTCAAGCCGGTGATGTCGATGGCATGGCGTTGGTTTTGGAACACCAACTCAATCGCATGGTGGGGCGTGCCCGCTTGGGTCACGGTGGCCCCCACACCGGCTTCGTGCAGCAAATCGAGGGTGACTTGTTCCAAGATGCCCGCGCGGATGCGGCCCAGCACATAGTCGCCGCTTTGGCGTTCCACGATGATGTTGTCAATGCCCGCTTTGTGCAGCAAGGCCCCCAACAACAAGCCCGATGGGCCAGCGCCCACGATGACCACTTGGGTGCGCACAGTGTGTGTCATGAGAAGTTCAGTTCAGTGAAAAATGGTTCGGTCAGTGACCAATGATTTTGGCCAAAAAGTCTTGGGTGCGTTCGTGCTGGGGGTTGTCAAAAAAGGCTTGCGGTGAGTTCTGTTCCACGATTTGGCCTTGGTCCATGAAGATCACCCGGTCGGCCACGGCTTTGGCAAAACCCATTTCATGGGTCACGCACAGCATGGTGATGCCTTGTTCGGCCAGCTCGACCATCACATCCAACACCTCTTTGATCATCTCTGGGTCCAGCGCCGAGGTGGGTTCGTCAAACAACATGACCTGAGGTGTCAGGCACAGGGCCCGGGCAATCGCCACCCGTTGTTGTTGGCCGCCGGAGAGTTGCAAAGGGTACTTGTGGGCTTGCTCGGCAATGCGTACCCGCTCCAGTTGCTGCATGGCGCGCTCGGTGGCGTCTGCCACGGAGAGCTTGCTCACTTGGATCGGGGCCAGGGTGAGGTTTTCCAGCACCGTCAGGTGCGGGAACAAATTGAACTGCTGAAACACCATGCCCACTTGTTTGCGCACCAGGTCGATGGCGCGCAAATCCTCGCCCAACTCAGTGCCAGCCACGGTGATGCGGCCTTGTTGGTGCTCTTCCAAGCGGTTGATGCAACGGATCAGTGTGGACTTGCCCGAGCCCGAGGGGCCACAAATGACAATGCGCTCGCCCTTGCGAACTTGCAAATCGATGTCGCGCAGCACGTGAAATTGGCCAAACCATTTGTTGACTTTTTCGAAGGAGACGATGGTCTCTGGGTTCATGGTGGTGGGGTCCTTGGTGGCAATGGGGTCAGCGTGCTTGGCTGCGTTGCAGCCGGTGTTCTACCCACAGGCTGTAGCGCGACATGGCAAAACAAAACGCAAAATAAATCAGGGTGATGAACAAATAGCCTTCGATTTTGAACGGCCGCCACAAGGGGTCGCCATTCAGGGCCAAGCCCAAAGCGCCAGACAGTTCATACAGGCT
>CAXNFO010000294.1:0-3245 GCA_964201395.1 Limnohabitans sp. | reverse complement strand
ACACGGGCGCTGCGTGGTCGGGCAAATACACCGGCGTGATCACCGTCACATCGGGCAAATGGGTGCCACCGTGGTAGGGGTCGTTGAGCACAAACACATCGCCAAGCTGCATGCGGCCTTGGTTTTCGGCGATCACGGTTTTGATGCTCTCGCCCATCGAACCCAGGTGCACTGGCATGTGCGGCGCATTGGCGATCAAGTTGCCCTGTGCGTCAAACAGCGCACAGGAAAAATCCAAACGCTCTTTGATGTTGACCGAGTAAGCGGTGTTTTGCAGTTGCAAACCCATTTGCTCGGCAATGTTCATGAACAGGTTGTTGAACACCTCCAGCAGCACCGGGTCCACCCGTGTCCCCGCCGCGTATGTCACCGCCCGTGGCGTGACCCGCGTGAGCACCAAATGGTCCAAGGCTGTCAATTGGGCGCGCCAACCCGACTCGACCACCGTGGTGGCATTGGGCTCGGCGATGATGGCTGGCCCAGCGACCCCGTCGCCAGCTTGCAGATCGGCGCGCACCACCAAAGCCGCCATGTGCCACTGCCCTTGGCTGTGCATGCGCACGCGCTCACGCACGGGCACCTCGCGCACCGGGTGGCTGGGGTGCAAGCGCTCGGTGGGTGCGTCGCCAGCCACCACGGCCTCCACCGACACCGCCTCCACCACCAAGGCTTTGCCCTGCATCAAAAAAGCAAAGCGCTGGCGGTAAGCCTGCTCGAAACCAGTTTGAATGTCCAACAAGCTACCAAAGGGCACGATCAACGCCGCGTCGCTGCCCTCGTAGCGCACATGCACCCGCTGGCGCAGCACGATCGCGCCCGCACCCAGGGGCTGAGCGCGCAACTCGCGCTCGCAACGCTGGGCCAAGGCTTGCAAAGTCGGCACCCAATCGGCCAAGGTGTCGGCGCTCAAGCGCATCTCCACCGCTTGCTCGCGGATCAGGCTTTGATCGGCCAGCCCCATGCCATAGGCCGACAAGACCCCAGCCAAAGGGTGCACCAACACACGCGACATGCCCAAGGCATCGGCTACCAAACACGCATGCTGGCCACCGGCTCCGCCAAAACACTGCAAGGTGTAGCGGGTGACGTCGTAGCCGCGCGCCACCGAAATCTTTTTGATCGCATTGGCCATTTGCTGCACGGCGATGTGCACAAAACCTTCGGCCAGCGACGCCGCCGTCATGTCGCTGGGGGCCGAGGGGGTGTTTTGCATCTGCGCCAACAGCGCCTCAAAGCGCAAGCGCACCGCTTCGGCGTCTAAGGCTAGGTCACCATTTGGCCCGAACACCGCCGGGAAGTGCTGCGGCTGGATTTTTCCCAGCAGCACATTGGCGTCGGTCAAGGCCAAGGGGCCGCCGCGGCGGTAACTCGCCGGGCCTGGGTTGGCCCCGGCACTTTGCGGGCCCACGCGCAAGCGCGCCCCGTCAAATTGCAGCAAAGAGCCGCCCCCCGCCGCCACGGTGTGGATGCTCATCATCGGGGCGCGCATGCGCACCCCCGCCACCTGGGTTTCAAATTCGCGCTCAAACTCACCGGCATAGTGGCTCACATCGGTGGAGGTGCCGCCCATGTCAAAGCCAATCACCCGGGCCGGGCCATCCAAGCCCTCGCCATGGGCAAACGCCAACTCGGCCGTGCGGGCCATGCCCACAATGCCTCCAGCGGGGCCGGACAAAATCGCGTCCTTGCCTTGGAAGGCATGGGCGTCGGTCAGGCCACCCGAGGACTGCATGAAGTACAAAGGCACACCCGGCATCTCACTCGCCACTTGCTCGACATAGCGGCGCAAGATGGGCGACAAATACGCATCCACCACGGTGGTGTCACCCCGGCTGACAAACTTCATCAAAGGGCTGGTTTGGTGCGAGGCACTGACCTGGGCAAAACCCAGCTCGCGCGCCAATTGCGCCGCCCGGGCCTCGTGCGCGGTGAAGCGATAACCATGCATGAACACCACCGCCACGCTGCGCACACCGCGTGCATGCGCGGCCTGCAATTGGGCCCGCAAATGCGCCTCATCCAAGGCTTGCAACACCTCGCCGTGCGCACCCATGCGCTCCTGCGCTTCGATCACCTCGGTGTAGAGCAACTCGGGCAACACAATGTGCCGATCGAACAAGCGCGGGCGGTTTTGATAAGCAATGCGCAGGGCATCGCGAAAGCCTTGGGTGGTGACCAACAAGGTCGGCTCGCCCTTGCGCTCGAGCAGCGCATTGGTGGCCACCGTGGTGCCCATCTTCACGCACGCCACCAGGTCCGGGCTCACCGCTTGGGTGGGGGTCAAGCCCAGCAAATGGCGAATGCCCGCCACCGCCGCGTCGCGGTAGCGCTCGGGGTTGTCGCTGAGCAGTTTATGGGTGATGAGCGTGCCATCGGGTCGCTTGCCCACGATGTCGGTGAAGGTGCCACCTCTGTCGACCCAAAATTGCCACTTCATGCGCCACCCCCCATGAACTGAATGGCGGTGTTGTGGCCCATGCCATGCGCCTTGACGGTGATCAGACCTGGCGGGACGAGCGCAGCGCCCCCATTTAAAACTTCGGTGTACATGGCGGTGATGTTATCGCAGGGCTTTGTCTCGGCCGCAGCAGCGGTGCCGTTGATGCCCAGTGCATTCGCTGTTATCGTTTGCCCTTCTTCGCCCCAGACTGCACACCCCATGAAAGCCGAACAAAACGACCGCATCACCCGCGTGGGCCCGGACACCGCCGCTGGTCAATTGCTGCGCCGCTACTGGCAGCCCGCCGCGCTGGTGGATGAGTTCAACCCCGCCCTGGACCCGCGCATGGCACAACGCCCGGTCAAAGCTGTGCGCTTGATGGGCCAAGACCTGGTGCTGTTCAAAGACGCGCAGCAGCGCTGGGGTTTGCTCGACCGCGACTGCCCGCACCGGGGCGCCGATTTGTCCTTTGGCCGCCACGAGGGCGATGGGCTGCGCTGCCCCTTTCATGGCTGGAAGTTTGATGTGTCAGGTCGCTGCCTGGACACACCCGCTGAGCCCCTGGGCAGCCGCTTGTGCGACCGGGTTCAACAAACCAGCTACCCGGTGCTGGAGCGCAACGGTGTGGTGTTTGCCTGGATGGGCCCGACCGATGTGGCGCCACCGCCCCTGCCCGCCATCGACGCGTTTTTGGCGCCGGCCAGCCACAGCTTTGCCTTCAAAGGCCTGTGGCATGCCAACTGGTTGCAATGCTTTGAGGTGGGCATCGACCCCGCCCACCCGTCTTTTTTGCACCGCTTTTTGC
>CAXNFO010000293.1:0-3253 GCA_964201395.1 Limnohabitans sp. | reverse complement strand
CCGTCTTGGGCATCGAGCTGCACCACTTTGGTCAGCACCGAGTTGTCGGCTTGCACCACATACACAAACGTGCCGGCGGCACCGCGCTGAATCGCCGCACTGGGCACGGCCAAGCTGTCTTTGAGGGTGTCCAACTCCAAGCGGATGTTGGCAAATTGGTTCGGAAACAAACTGCCATCGGCATTCGGGAAAGTGGCTTTCAAGCGCAAGGTGCCAGTGGCCAGGTCAATGGCGTTGTCGGTGCTGCTCACCCGACCTTGGGCCAACATCTGTTTGGCCTCGCGGTCCCACACCTGCACCGGCAAAACCTGGCCCGAGCGCAGTTTGCGCTGGATCAGGGGCACATGGATTTCGGGCACCGCAAACAACACGGCCATCGGGTCGGTTTGGTTGATGCTGACGATGCCATTGGCGTCACCGGCGCGCACCAAGCTGCCCAGCTCGGTTTGCTTGAGGCCTAAACGGCCAGAGATGGGGGCCACCACCCGGGTGTGGGTGAGTTGCAGTTTGGCCGCATCCAATTGGGCCTGGTCAGACTGCACCGTGCCTTGCAACTGGCGCACCAGGGCTAGCTGCGACTCCACTTGCTGGCGTGCAATCGCGTCTTTTTCCAACAGACCTTGGTAGCGTTGCAAATCAAGTTGCGCATTGCGCAGTTGCGCCACATCGCGCGCCAGTTGGCCTTCGGCTTGGGCCAATTGGGCCTGGGCATTGCGGTCATCGATCTCGGCCAGCACATCGCCCGCGCGCACCATTTGCCCCTCAGAAAACCGCAGGGCTTTGAGTTCGCCATCGATCTTGGCGCGCACCACCGCGGTGTTCAAGGCCGTCAAGGTGCCAATGGCCTGGATGGTTTGGCGCACGTCCATGCGCTGCACCTCGGCCGCGCTGACGGCTTGGTTGCGCCCACCGCCAAGGCGCCCACCCTTGGCACTGCCCCCTTTGCCCTCGCCCTTGGCCTCACCCGCCATGTCGGCGGCCATGGGACGCCAATAGAAGTACCAAGTCCCGGCGCCGGCCAAGGCCAGCGCGAGCACGGCCAAAGCCACATAACGCCCCGTTTTTCGGGCGCGGCGCTGGGGTGACAAGGGGGACAGAGACATGGGGACAACAGGGGTGAAATGAGCCCGATGTTAACCACTGGGCATGAAAGCCATGGCCCCAGGTGGCAGACCCCGTGGGGGGTGCAGGGAATGGTTCAAAGCAGCCGGGATACCCCAGCGGCCAACAAGCTGAGCACCAGCGTGGTGGTGATGGGCAGGAACCAGTCGCGTCCAAAAAGGCGAAACTGAAGGTCACCTGGCAAGCGACCAAAACCGATTTTGCGCAACCACGGCATCAGGCCATTGAACAAAATCAGCGCCAAAAAAACCACCAGCAACCAGCGCCACATCAAAACACCCCCGGGGTGTGGGCCGGCTTGCGGCCGGTGGTTGGTCTTGGCCCCCAGGAGGGTGCGCGATGCACACCTGTTTCAAAGGGCATGGGTGCGGTCTCCGTGTTCAAAGCCCATGGGCGTCCAAGCAGGGGCACTGCCCAGCACCAGCACCTTGAACAACTCGCCCATTTCGTGCTCATGGATCAAGGTCAAAGCGGTGTGGCGCTGCGCGATGGGCAAGCCCTCGAGCAAAGGCAAGATGCCACAGTTGAGCAAGTAATTGGCTTGAGAGGTGTACCCCAGTACCTGCAAGCCCGCGTCCTGGGCGGCCACGGCCAATCCGGTGAAATTGACATGGGCGGTGATGTCTTTGAGGCCCACATCGGCCAGCGGATCGCTGTCGGCGCGGTGGGCGCGGTGGCACATCACAGTGCCCATGTGGCGCTGCGGGTGGTAGTACTCGCTTTCAGGGAAACCATAGTCCAGCAAGATCACCACCCCGGGCCGGTGGCTGCGCTGCAAGCGCTCGGCCAAACTGCGCACAAAGGCCTCGGCCTGGGGATGCACCTCGGTCAAGTAGTCGTGCTCGCCGTCGATGTCGATGGGCGGGCGGGCGCTGCTGGGTCGGTCCTGCCAAGCCCAAGCGCGCTCAGCACCGGGCGCTGCGGCCACCACGCCGCGCTCATGCCATTGGCCTTGGCTGCGCTGCAGCAGATGAACCGGCATGGCGTCCATGACCTCGTTGCCCAGCACCACGCCGTCGATCGCTTCGGGCCATTCGCTCAACCACTGCACTTGGTGGGCATGTGCACGGAGCGTGGCTTGTTGGCGCTCGCGCAAGGCGCCCGACAGCTCGATGATGGTGTAGCGTTTCACGGCGTCGCCCAAACCCGCCAGCAGTTGCAGCGCCAAATCCCCGGTACCGGCGCCAAACTCCCAAACGCAGTCGGTGCCGGTGTGGGCCAAGGCTTGGCGCACCGGATGGACCAGGGTGCGGCCAAACCACGGGCCCAACGTGGGTGCGGTGACAAAGTCGCTTTGCGTGGGGTCTTGCCCAATGAAGCGGTCTTGTCGGCTGTAGTAGCCCAGGCCAGGGGCATACAAGGCCAGGGCCATGAAACGGTCAAAGCCGAGCCAGCCGCCGGCACTGGCCATGGCACGCTCGATCAAGCGCTGCAGCGGCGGGGCAGATGGCGGAGAAAAAGGCGGTACATTCATGGCCTCTTCATCCTACCTTGTTGCCACTGTCTCGCAGGGGCCAACGTTTTTTCACATGCACGATTGGGTTTTGGTCACCGGTGCGGCCCACCGACTGGGTCGTGAAATCGCCCTGGCTTTTGCGCGCAGCGGCTGGAGCGTGGTGTGCCATTACCAACGCTCTGAATCGGCCGCCCATGCGCTGGTGGGCGAATTGCAAAGCTTGGGCGTGTCGGCGGCAGCGGTGGGGGGTGGGCTCGATACCGGCGAGGCGGTGGCCCAGGTTTTTGAACAGGCGCAAGCCCATGCCGGGCCCAGCTTGCGCTGCATTGTCAACAACGCCTCCTTGTTTGAGCCCGACAGCGGGCACGACTTCAGCGACGATTTGGCGCTGCAACAGCTGCGGGTGAACCTGCTCGCGCCCATGCACATGGGCCAGCACCTGGCCCGCTTGCATGCCCACAGCCCAGCGGGACGGGCCAGCATGGTGCATGTGCTGGACCAAAAGGTATTCAACCTCAATCCCGATTATTTTTCCTACACCTTGTCCAAGCTGGGCTTGGAGCGCGCCGTGCGTTTGCAAGCCCAAAGCCTGGCCCCGCAAATTCGGGTGAATGCCGTGGCCCCCGGCTTGATGTACCTGAGTGGGCCGCAAACCCAGGCCAACTTCGACATGGC
>CAXNFO010000292.1:0-3255 GCA_964201395.1 Limnohabitans sp. | reverse complement strand
GCCTGGCGCAGCAACACCGAGCAAATGCGCGCATGGGCGTACTGCACATAAAACACCGGGTTGTCGTTGTTTTGCGCCAGCGCCAAATCGATGTCGAACACGTATTCGGTGTCGGGCTTGCGGCTGAGCAAGAAAAACCGCACCGCGTCTTTGCTGGTCCATTCGATCAAATCGCGCAAGGTGACATAGCTGCCCGCGCGTTTGGAGATTTTGACTTCCTCACCACCGCGCACCACCCGCACCATGGTATGGAGCACATAGTCGGGGTAGCCGATGGGGATGCCCACATTCGCCGCTTGCAGGCCCGCACGCACCCGGGCAATGGTGCCGTGGTGGTCAGTGCCTTGGATGTTGACGACGCGGGTAAAGCCCCGCTCCCACTTGGTGATGTGGTAGGCCACATCGGGGACAAAGTAGGTGTAGCTGCCGTCGCTTTTGCGCATCACCCGGTCTTTGTCGTCGCCGTAATCGGTGCTGCGCAGCCACAGGGCACCGTCTTGCTCGTAGGTTTTGCCAGCGGCTTGCAAGCGCTGCACCGCTTGCTCGACCCGGCCACTGGTGTACAGGCTGGACTCGAGGTAGTAGTTGTCAAAGCGCACCGCAAAAGCACGCAAGTCCAGGTCTTGCTCATGGCGCAGGTAAGCCACGGCGAATTGGCGCATGCCATCCAAGTCGTTGATGTCGCCACTGGCGGTGAAGCGGCGGTCGTCGGCTTGCACGATCTGGCGCGCCAAGAAGGCGTCGGCAATGTCTTGGATGTAGTCGCCGTTATAGGCTTGCTCGGGCCAACCGGCTTGGCCTGGTTTCAGGCCTTGGGCACGCATTTGGGTCGAGGTGCCCAAGGTGGCGATTTGCACCCCGGCGTCGTTGTAATAAAACTCCCGGTGCACCGAATGCCCTTGGCTTTGCAGCAACTGGCAAATGGCGTCGCCCAAGGCGGCTTGTCGGCCATGGCCCACATGCAAAGGGCCGGTGGGGTTGGCAGAAACAAACTCCACCAAGATGGGCTCTTCGCTGCTGGCCTGGTGCCCAAAGACAGCGCCCGCTTGCAGCACCTCGCGCACGATGTTTTGGTGGGCTGCTGGCTTCAAGCGCAAATTGATGAAACCAGGCCCGGCGATGTCCATGCTGTCCACCCATTGGGCAAACGCCGGTCGGGCCTGCAAATCGGCGCGCAAGCGCTCAGCCACTTGGCGCGGGGCTTGCCCCAAAGGCTTGGCCCATTGCAAGGCCGCGGTGATGGCCCAATCCCCATGTGCCGCCACTTTGGGCGATTCCAGCTGGGGGTTGTGGGCGTGGCCCGGTGCCAGCGCGCTCAGGGCTTGGCCCAGATCGGCCAGCAGTTGTTGTTTGACAAGAAGCATAGGGGTACGATTTTACGGGCCAGGCTTCGTGACCAGGGACACGCCGTCTGCGCGCAGCTCTTTGGGCTGGCCTGGGTCGATGCGGCCTGCCCTCACGGCTTTAGCAGCACCGTGGCCTGGGCTTGCAGGGTCACCATGGATTTGCCCGCATGGGTGGGAATGGGCACGCTGTCTGCCATGGCGCTGGCCATGGGAGATGCCATGCGCAACATGGGCACGGCCACCGCTTGGCGTTGTTCGCTCAGATTGAGCGACTGGATCGCATAGCCCTTGAACGCGAAAGCCTGTGCCACCGCGCTCGACTTGCTGTGCACCGCCGCTGCCAAGTCCCCCATGAGTTGCTTTTCCACGGCCTTGCGTTTTTCTTTGGACAGTTGAAAGTTGACGCTGCTCAATGGCATATCGGCGCTCAACTCCGAGGCCAAGGCCGCCAAAGCGCCCAGGTTTTTCGACACCAAGACCAAACTGGCGCGCGCGCTCCATTGGTCGGTTTTGCCTTTAGGTCCCCAAACGGGAAAGGCGGACACATCGCCCACCTGTTGTTGCACGCCTTCGACCCGCTTGACCTGCTCGGTGACCTTGGTGAGCACGCCCAGCACAGATTGGGTCAAAGCGGCAGGGCGCGGCCCGTCTCGGGTGACGGACAACACCACGGTGAGTTCGTCGTTGTCCACTTCAAGGCTGGCTTGGGCGTCCAATTGGGTGCTCACCGGCGTGGTTTGGGCCCAGAGTGGCATAGCAACAGCACAGGCGATGGCCAAAACAAATCGTTTCATGGGGTGGCTCCTTGAGGGGGGGTGAGGTGCGATCAAAAGCCTTATTATTAATTCTTTATGGCTATTTTTGACGTGCTTTGGCAAGAAGTAACCACAGAATGCTCTGCGTGCAGGCAGCGACGGGCCAAGACCCAGCCCAGGGCCAATGCTGATTAATTTAAGATGATCTATTCCCAAACCTTTTTGATCCACACCATGACCGCACGCACCGCCATCCACCGCCTTCATGTTGACAGCACTTTGCTGCAGTTCGTTGACCAGCAGGTGCTGCCCGGCACCGGCATTTCCAGCGCCCATTTTTGGCAAGGCTTTGATGCCATCGTGGCCGACCTGGCCCCGAAAAACCTGGCCCTGCTGGCCGAGCGCGACCGCATGCAAACTGAACTGGATGCCTGGCACCAAGCCCACCCAGGGCCGGTGGCCGACATGAAGGCCTACAAGGCGTTTTTGGAAGGCATTGGCTATTTGGTCAAGCCGCCCAAAGCCTTCAAGGTCAGCACCCGCAACGTCGACGCCGAATTGGCCCAACAAGCCGGCCCGCAGTTGGTGGTGCCCATCCTGAACGCCCGCTACGCCCTGAACGCCGCCAATGCGCGTTGGGGTTCGCTGTACGACGCTTTGTATGGCACCGATGTCATTTCTGAAGCCGACGGTTGTGCCAAAGGCCCGGGCTACAACGAGAAGCGCGGCGCCAAAGTGATTGAATATGCCCGCTACGTGCTGGACCGCACCGCGCCGCTGAAACAAGGCTCGCACATCGACTCCATGGGTTACGCCGTGGTCAAAGGCGCTTTGGTGGTCACCCTGAAAGGCGGCAAAACCTCCGCCTTGGCCGAGCCCAAGCAATTCGTCGGCTACCAAGGCGATGCGGCCCATCCCTCTTCGGTTTTGCTGATCCACAACGGTTTGCATTTGGACATCCAAATCAACGCCAAGCACCCCATCGGTGCCACCGACCCAGCGGGCGTGTGCGACTTGGTGGTGGAAGCCGCCTTGTCCACCATCCTCGACTTGGAAGACTCGGTGGCCGCGGTGGACGCCGAAGACAAGCTCTTGGCCTACAGCAACTGGCTGGGCATTTTGAAAGGCACGCTCACCGAGGACGTCAGCAAGGG
>CAXNFO010000291.1:0-3271 GCA_964201395.1 Limnohabitans sp. | reverse complement strand
GCGCCTGCGACCCGGGGGGCGGCAAAAGAAGTGCCCGCAATGCCCACGTTGCTGGTGTCCGCATAACCGGAGTCACCAGGGGCCAACAAATAGCGCTGTGCCAACAAACCCGCTCGGTTGCTGTACTTGGCAATGGCTTTTCCATCGCTGTCCAGGGCACCCACCACCAGGGTTGAATTCTTGGTGGGCGCTCGGTAGGCCAAGTTCACGGCCACGGTGTTGCAGCCATTGAAAACTTGCTTGCTTTCACTTTTGTTGCATGGGCCAGAGTTATTGCCAGCAGCCACTGTGAACACCGCGTCTGGTGCACTGGTGTATGGGGATGCGTCCAAAACCGCCAGCATTTCAGACAAGCTCAAATCGTTGTTGGGAATATCTGCGCCCAGGCTCAGATTGATCACCTTCGATGATTTGCTGGCATTGGTCATGGCACCAGAGATATCGGCCCATTGCTGCTTGGTGTCGGTGGTGGCGCCCAAACTCACGGGTTGGGTGATCAGCCTGGCGCCGCGCGCAATGCCGGGTGCCAGGCGGTAAGTCACGGTCGACTTGACCGCGGCCGATTGCTCAAACAACAGCTTGTCACAGGTCAAGGTGGATGCGGGGGGTCGCAGCTCACAAGCCCCTGATATGTTAGCGCCCAGGTTATTGAATGCCGTGAGTTGGGTGCTGCTGGTGGCGTCGGCGAAGGTAGGCGACACGCCCTCATCCCCGGCGGCAATGCCAGCGACGATGTCACCATGGGAGAGGACCGATAGGCCCAGCGTATTGCGGTAGGGACTGGGCGCATGTCGCAGGATTTGTTCGTAAGTGGCCGATGCAGTGCTGGTAGCGTCTGATTTGACCTTGGTCAAGGTCATGGGGCCGGTCAGAATGCCTGGTTTGGAGGCGAGGGCAGTTTCGAAGTCGTCAATCACCGTGACTTCCACTTCCTTGGCATTCCAACCGTTCTGCCACACAGACGTTAACAAATTGATCCCCGATCCCACACTCGGGGCAGACAAATGATCCAGAGGTTGCAGTTTCAGGTTCTGGGCACTCCCACCGATGGTGGACGTGCTGTCAGTGATGTTGATGTCGATCCTGCCCATTCCATAGTTCGTGGGTATGGCCGTGATGTTGCTGAAGGGTTCACCGGGCAAACTGCTCAGGGCTTGCGGGACGTAAAGGCTATAACTGCCAATGTTGTTGCTGGTGTCGGGGGCGACAGCACCGCTTTCCCCTTCCCCTTCACCCTCGCCACAAGCCACCAAACCCACTGCCAGCAGTGCCAATGCCATCCGTCGGTACAGTCTCATACAAACCTCGTTCGAAATAATTAAAATTCTAACAAAATGAATTCCTTATAATTAATTTAATGATTTAAATTTGTGTTAGTGCAACACAAAACACTCGTTTTGGGTGAATTTGTGCGTTTGGTTCCTGCCAAGCCTGAGGGCCGCTTGAATGGCCTTGGCCCGATAATTCGCCCTTTTTTCGAGATGGAAACCCCGTGGATCTGACCCTGTTGCTCAAAGCCGCCGTGATGGGCGTGGTGGAAGGTTTGACCGAATTCCTGCCCATTTCCTCAACCGGCCACCTGATCCTGGCGGGCGCCTTGCTGGGCTTTGACGATGAAAAAGCCAAGGTGTTTGACATCGCCATCCAAACCGGGGCCATCCTGGCGGTGATCATTGTTTATTGGGAAAAAATCCAAAGCACCATCGTGGCTTTGCCCAGCCAGCGTTTGGCGCGGCGTTTTGCTTTGAATGTGCTGATTGCCTTTCTGCCTGCTGTGCTGTTGGGCCTCTTGTTTGGCAACGTCATCAAAGCGCATTTGTTCACGCCAACAGTGGTGGCCACCACTTTTATCCTGGGCGGTTTCATTATTTTGTGGGCCGAGGGCTGGGGCCGCGCCCGTGAGCCGGGGGCACACCCCGACGACGGTGCCCGCATCTTGAATGTGGAGTCCATGTCACCCTTGGACGCGTTGAAGGTGGGGCTGGTTCAATGCCTGGCCATGGTGCCGGGCACCAGCCGCAGTGGGGCGACCATCATTGGTGGCATGTTGCTGGGTTTGTCGCGCAAAGCGGCGACAGACTTCTCGTTTTATTTGGCCATTCCCACGCTGGTGGGCGCTGGGGTCTACAGCTTGTACAAAGAGCGGGCCTTGCTCAGCTGGGCCGATGCACCCATGTTTGGTGTCGGACTGCTGTTTTCTTTTTTAAGTGCCTGGGCCTGTGTGCGCTGGTTGTTGCGCTACATCGCCAGCCACAGCTTTGTGCCCTTTGCGTGGTACCGCATTGGTTTTGGATGTCTGGTGCTGCTCAGCGCTTGGGGCGGCTGGGTGGAGTGGAAGGCCTGATCGGTCCGAGGCCTGCTTTCAGCCACTCATCTACCCGAGCGGCGGTCTCCAATGGGAATTCCATGGGAAACAAGTGACTCCCCTTGACCATCTGAATGCGGCCTTGAGTGATGCGGCGGGTCAGGCCCAAGCCCACTTTGCGCACCTCTTTGGATTGCTCTCCGCCGATGAATCCCACGGGAAAAGGCAAGGGGCCTGACCCCAGCAGGTGGGGCATGACATGGGGCAGATGGTTGTAAATGGCCGTTTCAATGTCCCGGTCAAAGCTGAGTGCGCGCTGGCCACCTTCGCCAATGGCATGGGTGCCGTGTGCCACGTAATCGCGCAGCACCTCGGGGTGCCAGCGGGCAAATTTACCTTTGTCCAAAAAATGGGCCATGGCATCGTCTTCGCTGTCCCAAAGCACCCGGCGGCGCTGGCTGATGGCACCGGGCGAGTAGGCATGGATGCGACCACTGCGCTTGGCCCAGCGCAGCAATTGGGCGCGCCAGCCCCCAATCAAGGGCGAATCGAGCAACAACACACCGCGCACCAAATGGGGAATGCGGACACCGGCCAAGGCGCTCAAAAACCCGCCCAAAGAGTGACCGACCAAATACACCTGGGTGTCGTGCTGCGCCGCGATGGACTGGGTGAAGTCTTGCAGTTGTTGCACCAGGTGCGGCCAGTTGTCGGTGACCGGATAGGCCGGGTCGTGGCCGAACTTTTCGATGGCATGCACCTGCCAGCCCCTGGCGCGCCATTCGTCATGCATCAGGCGATAGGTGCTGGCAGGAAAGCTGTTGCCGTGGCTGAAAACCAAGTGTTGTGTCATGGCGCGGGTTTCAAAGCAAGCGTTTCAAAGCGTACAAAGCGTCGAGCGCTTCGCGCGGGCTCATGGCATCTGGGTCGATGTGTGCCAAGTGCGCCTCCACCGGGCTGGGCGCA
>CAXNFO010000290.1:0-3285 GCA_964201395.1 Limnohabitans sp. | reverse complement strand
TGGAGGGTTGGTAAGTGCGTTTCATGTCATTCCAATCAGATACCCCGATCCATCGGGGAAACCCATGATTATCCCAAAAAAACCAGCCGCTTGTGAGACTTTCAAAGAATTTAGCGCAAGTTCTCGGTCACTGACCATTTGTTTGCCCTGGCCTGTGGATAAATTTTTAATAACGTTGTTTTTTACATGGATAATCGCTGATCTGTCCACAGTTTTATGACCTCCTTCGACCCCTCCTCCCACCCCTCTGGTTCTGGTGAACAACTGTGGCTGGATTGTGTGGAAAAGTTGGCCCAAGAACTGCCTGAACAGCAATTCAACACCTGGATCAAGCCCCTCCAAGCCAAGGTTTCCGAGGACCAAACCAAAATCACCATTTTGGTCGGCAACCGCTTCAAGCTCGATTGGGTGCGCACCCAGTATGCCCAGCGCCTGAGCGCCATTTTGCAGGAGCTGCAAGGCCACCCGATTGCCTTGGAGCTCGCACTCTCGCCCAGAGAGGCCCCCCCTAGGCCTGCCGCATTTCAGCCGCAGCCGGAGTCATTCTCCATGGCCGAGCCCGTGGCCGACGCCGAGCCCGCCAATGGCTTTAAAACGCGCCTCAACAGCGCGCTGACCTTTGACTCGCTGGTGGAGGGTTCGGCCAACCGCATGGCCCGCGCCGCAGCCATGCACGTGGCCACGATCCCTGGTCAGCTCTACAACCCCTTGTTCATCTACGGTGGTGTGGGTTTGGGCAAAACCCATTTGGTCCACGCCGTGGGCAACAAGTTATTGCAAGACCGCCCCGACGCCAAGGTGCTCTACATCCATGCAGAGCAATTTGTGTCAGACGTGGTCAAGGCCTATCAACGCAAAACCTTTGATGAGTTCAAAACCCGCTATCACTCATTGGACTTGCTGCTGATTGATGATGTTCAGTTTTTTGCCAACAAAGAGCGCACCCAAGAAGAGTTTTTCAACGCTTTTGAAGCCTTATTGGCTAAAAAATCGCACTTGGTAATGACCAGCGACACCTATCCCAAGGGTTTGACCGATATCCACGAGCGTTTGGTATCGCGCTTTGATTCAGGCCTCACCGTGGCCATTGAGCCGCCTGAGTTGGAAATGCGGGTCGCCATTTTGATCAGCAAAGCGCGCCACGAAGGTGTTGAAATGCCTGAAGAAGTGGCCTTTTTCGCCGCCAAGAACGTGCGCTCCAACGTGCGCGAGCTTGAAGGCGCGCTGCGCAAAATTTTGGCTTATTCGCGCTTCAATCAAAAAGATATCTCCATTCCCTTGGCCCGCGAAGCCTTGCGCGACCTGTTGTCCATTCAAAACCGACAAATCTCGGTGGAAAACATCCAAAAAACCGTGGCCGACTATTACAAGATCAAAGTGGCGGACATGTATTCCAAGAAGCGCCCCACCTCAATTGCCCGCCCACGCCAAATTGCCATGTACCTGGCCAAAGAACTGACCCAAAAAAGCTTGCCCGAAATTGGCGAGTTGTTTGGCGGTCGTGACCACACCACGGTGTTGCATGCGGTGCGCAAAATTTCCGGTGAGCGCCATCAAGACAATGAACTCAACCAACAGTTGCATGTGCTGGAACAAACCCTGAAAGGATGATGAAAAATGATCATTCTTGGCAATTTGCGGCATTTTTTCCCTGTGGATGGTTCTGGCATAAGCCAGTACTTGTCCACAGGCAAATGCCTTTTGAACAAGTTATCCCCATTGGACTTGTTCAACTGTGCAGGCTTACACACATGGTTTGCAGGGACACAAGTGCTTGAACAAACAAGAGAAAATAGGCTTCTCCACAAAAAAGCCGTTGCTCTACTACTACCTACTATTCTTTATTAATTCATTCAGAGGTTGACATGATCGTCTTCAAATCTTCTCAAGACAAGGTGCTGTCTGCGTTGCAATCGGTAGCAGGCATCGTAGAGCGGCGACAAACGCTGCCCATTTTGGGCAATGTGCTGGTCCGTAAAACAGGCACACAGTTGCAATTCACAACCAGTGATTTGGAAATCCAAATCCGCACGAATGTGGAATTGGATGGGGACGCGGGCGACTTTGCCACCACGGTGGCGGCGCGCAAGTTGATCGACATCTTGCGTTCCATGCCCAGCGATCAAACGGTGGTGTTGGAATCAAACCAAAACAAACTGCTCTTCAAAGGTGGCAAAAGCCGCTTCAGCTTGCAAACCATGGCGGCAGAAGACTTCCCCTTGGTGCAAGAGTCGGCGCAGTTTGGGCCTGCTTTTAGCTTGCCTCAGCGCACCTTGAAAGAATTGTTGCAACAGGTGTCGTTTGCCATGGCGGTGCACGACATCCGCTACTACCTCAACGGCATTTTGTTTGTGGCCGATGGCAAACAATTGAGCTTGGTGGCCACCGATGGCCATCGCTTGGCGTTTGCCTCATCCACCCTGGACAACGAAGTGCCGCGGCAAGAGGTGATCTTGCCGCGCAAAACGGTGTTGGAGTTGCAGCGTTTGCTCAGCGACAAAGAAGGCTCCTTGGAGCTGCAATTTGCCAATAACCAGGCGCGGTTCCGGTTTGATCACATGGAATTTGTCACCAAATTGGTGGAGGGCAAATTCCCTGACTACAACCGCGTCATCCCCAAGGGCCACAAAAACGCCGTGGTGTTGGGGCGTGCGCCTTTGCTGGCCAGTTTGCAACGCACGGCCATTTTGACCAGTGAAAAATTCAAGGGTGTGCGCTTGACCCTGGAGCCAGGCGCTTTGCGGGTGGTGTGCAACAACACCGAACAAGAAGAAGCCACCGACGAAATTGAAATTGACTACGACGGCGATACCGTTGAAATTGGTTTCAACATCAGCTACCTGATTGATGCCTTGACCAATATGGACCAAGAAATGGTCAAGATCGAAGTGACCGACAGCAACAGCTCGGCCCTGATCACCATACCGGAAGACAACCAATTTAAATACGTTGTGATGCCCATGCGCATCTGAACACCATTTGAACCTTTCTTGTTTTTATTTGAGCGGCCCATTCAGGGTCGAATGCCTCCATGACCGATTCCGTTGAACCCACCAGCCCTGAACCCATTGACCTGACCGCCAAGGACGCCTATGGCGAAGGATCTATCCAAATCCTAGAGGGCTTGGAAGCGGTCCGCAAGCGCCCTGGCATGTACATCGGCGACACATCCGACGGCACCGGTTTGCACCACCTGGTGTTTGAGGTGGTGGACAACTCGATTGACGAGGCCTTGGCCGGTCATTGCGACGACATCGTGGTTACCATCCACTCGGACAATTCCAT
>CAXNFO010000289.1:0-3288 GCA_964201395.1 Limnohabitans sp. | reverse complement strand
CCGCTTTGATTTGGCTGGCCAAGGAACTGGCTGCTGTGGCATAAATGGCTTTTTTGGCGTCCGTGTCCGTCACGCTGGAGGTTGTGGCCACCGTGTCCATGGTGGTTTGGAGCAGTTGCTGCACGGTTTTCGCTTTGGCAAAAAGCTCGCTGTTGCTGTAGGCTGCACCGTTTTCAGCAGCCGGATCAGTGGTCAACAAATTGACCGAACTGGGCAAGCCCAAGCTGGTCTTGACTTCGGCCTCGGTCAACCCGCCCACCACCATCATGGTGGTCAATGAATTCACCGCCGTTGCACCCTTGGGAGCTTTCAGCTCACCCAGAAATTCTTCACCCGTATCGACGTTGATGCCACCCGACACCGTGATGTCACCGGCGCAGGTTTTTAAAAATTTATATGCGCCATTGGCATCTGTGGCGACCGTTGACTTGTCCGCTTCGCACACCACGGTTGCACCACTCAAGTGGCCGTTGGTGGCCACACCAGACTGTGAAAAGATACTTTCTGATGTGGGGCAAGCCGTGAACAATGCGGGAAAAGTCAATGCAATACAAACTCGTTTGATGGCACTTGGGGTGAAATGGAAACCTGAGGCGGGCATGGAAGTTCCTTCGAAGAAGCAGTGATGGAGCAGATTGAAAGTAGACAAATTATTGGCTGGCACTGTTTCAATTTTGTGACGCCTCTGAAGCCGTGGATCGCCTGATTTGCAGGGACGATGGCGATCAAAAATAAAAATCAAATCAAATCAATCAATTGATCGGTTGGGTTTTGTACGCTTGACCTTAACAGCTCAATGAGCATCAAAGCAATTCAAGTGCAAAAAAATCACCTGAACTTTTTTCTGCTGCTTCGTTCGTCATACAACTGTAACAACGGCTTTTCACAATAAAGCTTCCTTTATTACGGAGCTCATCGTGTCCCATTCATTCGACCCCATCGACAACCAATCTAACAACGAGCATTTTCAGGACGTCCTGGATAAAGCTCTGAGCGACCCTTCACGCCGATCCATTTTGCGTGGCGGTCTGGGTTTGGCCTCTTTGTTTGCCTTGCCCATGCTGCCTGGCTGCGGCGGCACAACACCTGCCACGACCTCCTCGGTCTGGAACGGATTGCCCGTCTTGGCCAACAGCTCATTGATGAAATTCACCCCCGTGACCAAGAGCTTGATGGACATGGTGTCGGTGCCCGCTGGCTACTCTGTCAAAGTTTTGCATGCCACTGGCGACACCATGAAAACTGGCGTTGCTGCTTACTCCAACGCTGGCACCGATGACGCTGAAAGCTTTGCCAACCGCGTGGGTGACCAGCATGATGGCACCGAAATTTTCTACATTGGTTCAAACGGAAAATCCAAGGGCAGCTACACCTATGCATCGGGCGACAAAGTCGTGCTCGCTGTCAACAATGAGAGCTCTGCAGAGGCCCATTTTCTTCATCCCACAGGGCAAACCTCTGGCACCGCCGTTGGCAAAAAATTTGATCAGTTCGGCACCTGGCCCTTAGGTGTTCGTCCCGCGTCCGAAGCCATCAAAGAGATCTTGTTGCATGGCGTCACGCTGGTTGAAGTGACTTTGGACTCGAGCGGCAAACCCACCGGCTACAACGCGACATCGGCATTGAACCGAAGAATCACACCCGAAACCGTCATGACGGTGACGGGTCCTGCTGCTGAGTTGGCCAGCTTGAAAGCCATGATGGTCACCAAGTTTGACACCACAGGCGCCACGGTGCGCGGCACGCTGAACAACTGTGGCACGGGCGTCACACCTTGGGGCACCTTGATCACTTGCGAAGAAAACTGGGCCACCTACTTCACCATGCCGGCGGGATCTACTGTGCCCACCGACGCCAAGTTGATCGCTTCTCGCACGCGCTATGGTGTCCAGACCACCGCCACTTCTGCCACAGCCACCACCTCGCGCACGCAAGGCTGGCACACCGTGGCCGACGCAGACCCCACCTCCAGGTTTGCCCGTTGGAACGTGGCCGCCTCCGGCGCCACTGCTGCGGCGGACTTCCGCAATGAGCCACAAACCTTTGGCTACAACGTTGAAATCGACCCTGCCAATGTCAGCTCAGTCCCTTCTAAGCGCATGGCCATGGGCCGCTTTGCCCATGAGGCCTGCGTCTACGGTACGCCTGTTGTCGGCAAGCCTTTGGCTTTTTACATGGGCTGCGACTCACGCAACGAGTACATCTACAAGTTTGTCAGCGCTCAAAACTGGGACGCTGCTGACGTGGGCGGTGGCATTGCAGCGGGCGACAAATACCTCAATGAGGGCAAGTTGTACGTTGCCAAGTTCAACGCCACTGGCTCAGGTGAGTGGTTGGAGTTGAGCTTCAGCAATGCTTTGATCAAGGCCGCGTCTTTTGGTTTTTCAAACCAGGCCGAAGTGTTGGTACACACACGAATTGCCGCTGACGCCGTGGGCGCCACGAAAATGGACCGTCCAGAGTGGGGCGCAGTCAACCCCGCCAATGGCGAAATTTATTTCGCCTTGACCAACAACAGTGCATCCAACAGAACACCTACCAAGACCGATGCCGCCAACCCACGCGCTTACAAAGACAGCGACGGCCTTATGCGAGATGGCAACCCCAACGGTCACATCATTCGTTTCAAAGAAACCAATGGCCTGGCGACAGCCACCACCTTCACCTGGGATATTTTCTTGTTCGGTGCGGAGGAAGATGCGCCGGTGTCCAACACCAATATTTCTGGTTTGACATATGCCAACTCGTTCTCATCACCAGATGGTTTGTGGTTCAGCCAGTCCACTGGCATTTGCTGGATCCAAACCGACGATGGCGCCTTCACGGACGAAACCAATTGCATGTTGGTGGCCGCTGTACCAGGCAAAGTGGGCGATGGCGGCGAATTCACCATCACCAACTCCATGACGGTGTCGGGTGCAGTGCAGACGCAATCGCAAAAGACTTTTGTGGGTGGTATTTTGGGTGAGTCGCGCTTGCGTCGCTTCTTGGTGGGCCCCAAGGGCGCAGAAGTGACAGGCATCACAGAGACTGCTGACGGCAAAACGCTTTTTGTGGGCATTCAGCACCCCGGTGAAGATGCCACGGCCTACAACGCTACCGACAAAGGCGTGTGGCCCACCAACACCAACAACGGTGTGGGCGGCGCTTACGGTGCGGGCACTCGGGCACGTTCGGCCACCATCATCATCACCAAAGACGATGGCGGCAAGATCGGCCTTTGATCCTGTCAGCGATTAATTCACTTTTCGCCACTTAAAGGGCAAGCACTGTGTGCTTGCCCTTTTT
>CAXNFO010000288.1:0-3296 GCA_964201395.1 Limnohabitans sp. | reverse complement strand
AACCCTTTTCAAGACATCAAGCAACGCTGGTGCCTTTATGCTGGCCAAAGGCAAAGCGCCTAAGTACGGGAAAAGGTCCTTCACCATCCCACGCAGCCACTTCTCTGAATAACTGGCTGACCACGCATCTATCTTGGTTTGTAGAAACTCTCGGGCTACCAATTCAAATGTGTTTGTCGCAGAAATCGCATCTGCCCTTTTTGCTTCTTTTTTGGCGAGGCTGGGGTCAATGCCCTCAGCTAGAAGTTCACGCGCCTTGTCGCGGCGCTGTCGAGCCTTCGCCAGTGAAACAGATGGGTACACGCCAAAGGCCAGCAGTTTCTGTTTTCCGTTGAAGCGGTAACTCATTCGCCAGTATTTCCCAGGCTCCTTGACATGCAGGTATAGGCCTTGCCCGTCAGTATGCTTGTCTCCAGTGCTTGACCCCGTATGCTTAATGTTTTTCACGAAGGTGTCTGTCAGCGCCATAACGTCCCTCTTGTTGGTATCTCGTTTATCGGGATTCACAAGTACCAACACAGATACCATCAAAATGTTGGTATGTCATGCTACCTTGTGAAGCCTCCTGAAGCAAGAGAATGTCCACCCTAGCTCTCAAATAAGCAAGTTAAGAGGTGATATGCGGGGAAGTGAAATGAGGCTTTGGCCTGCCCGGAGGGGATCGAACCCCCGACCCACAGCTTAGAAGGCTGTTGCTCTATCCAACTGAGCTACGGGCAGACGGATGAAAAAAAGGCCCTGTGAAGGGCCTTTTGCTCAATGGTCGGGGCGATAGGATTCGAACCTACGACCCTCTGGTCCCAAACCAGATGCGCTACCAGACTGCGCTACGCCCCGATAGTCGCATTCTAATGCCTGCCAAGACGCCTCACCCTGGTGGACGATTCTTTTTTGCAGGCAATTCAGGCAGAGCCTCGAAAACCTGTTCAAGAATTGAAGGGCCACCCCAATAGCAAGCTACAGGGCAGACAAATCCTTTTGAAGCACAATGTCACCTGTCATTCACATTCACGAAGGAACGTCCATGAATAACCCATCCCTCAAAGCCGCCCTCAGCGGTGCCGCAGCCATTGGCTTGTCGGTGTTGTTCTCCTCCACCTCCTGGGCAGGCAAAACCCTCGATACTGTCAAGCAGCGTGACCAAATGGTCTGTGGCGTCAACACCGGTTTGGCCGGTTTCGGCGCGGCCGACAGCCAAGGCAAATGGACGGGTTTGGACGTGGATGTCTGCCGTGCCGTGGCCGCAGCCGTTTTGGGCAGTGGCGACAAGGTCCGGTATGTGCCTTTGTCTGCACCTCAACGTTTCACGGCCTTGCAGTCGGGTGAGATCGATATGCTGTCGCGCAACACCACGTTTACCTTGACCCGCGATGCGTCTTTGGGCCTGCACCAAACCGCCGTCACCTTTTATGACGGCCAAGGTTTCATGGTCCCCGTCAAGGCCGGCATCAAAAACGCCAAACAACTCAAAGGCGCCACCGTTTGCGTGCAGTCTGGCACCACCACCGAGAAAAACCTGACCGACTTCTCCAAAGCCAATAACCTGGGCATCAAGCCTGTGGTGTTTGAAAAACTCGAAGCTGCCAATGCCGCCTACTTTGCGGGTCGCTGCAAGGCCTACACCACCGATGCGTCCGGTTTGGCTTCCATCCGCTCCAAAGAAGCCAAAGACCCGAAAGAGCATACCATCCTGCCCGAGTTGATTTCCAAAGAGCCGCTGGGCCCCTTGGTTCGCCGGGGTGATGACGAGTGGTTTGCCATTGTGAAGTGGGTCATCTACGGCCTGGTGGAAGCCGAGGAATATGGCATCACCGCCGCCAACATCGAAAAACTCAAGGCCGAAAGCACCGACCCGGTGGTCATGCGCTTGCTGGGCAAGAGCGACGACACGGGCAAATTGTTGGGCCTGGACCGCGAATGGTTGGTGCGCGCCATCAGCACCAGCGGCAACTATGGCGAAATTTTTGAGCGCAATGTGGGTGAAAAAACCCCCTTGGCGCTTAAGCGCGGCCCCAATGCCCAGTGGGCCAAAGGTGGCTTGCAATACGCCCCGCCCATTCGCTGATCTCCCGCTAAAGGATGGCCTCTGCTGGGGCCATCCTTTTTATTTGGCATGAACAGTTCTTTTTGGCACCACAAACAAACGCGCCGCTGGCTCTACCAGTTGGCTTTGCTGTTGGGCTTGGGTTTGCTGCTGGCTTGGTTGCTCAGCAACACCCTGGCCAACATGAAAGCCCGAGGGATTCAGAGCGGGTTTGATTTTTTGTGGGCCAATGCCGGTTTTGACATTGGCGAGTCGATGATCGCTTTCGACTCCAGCGAGCCTTATTGGCGCGCATTTTGGGTCGGTTTGCTCAATACCTTGCGGGTATCGGTGGTGGGCATCGTGATCTGTTCTGTTTTGGGCACCCTGATTGGCGTCGGGCGGGTGTCGCACAACGCCTTGGCGCGTGGCTTGGGCTATGCCTACACTGAGTTGTTTCGCAATGTACCAGTGCTGCTTCAGTTGCTGATTTGGTATGTGTTGCTGGTCGAGTTCATGCCCGACACACAAAGTCCCTTGCATTTCAACGATTGGTTTTACCTGAGCAAAAATGGGGTTTGTTTTCCGGTCCCTGTCTGGGATTCCCGCGTTCAAGGCCTGGTGTGGGATGTGCCCATTTGGTTGGATGGCGAGATCACCCAAGGCATCAGCCTGACCCCGGAATTTTTGGCCATCACCTTGGGCCTGAGTTTTTACACCTCAGCTTTTGTGGCTGAGGTGGTGCGCGCAGGCATTGTGTCGGTGCCACGCGGCCAATTGGAGGCCGCGAAAAGCATTGGCCTGTCGAATTGGCAAACCACCCGCCAAGTGCTGTTGCCCCAGGCCATGCGGGTGATCATTCCGCCCCTGACCAACCAGTATCTGAACCTGACCAAAAACTCCTCTTTGGCCGTCGCCATTGGCTACCCCGATTTGGTCAGCATTTCCAACACCGCACTCAACCAAACAGGCCGGGCAGTGGAGTGCATTGCCCTGATCATGGCCGTGTATTTGTGCCTGTCCTTGGGCACCTCGGCGCTGATGAATGCCTTCAACCAACGCATGGCGATCCGAGAGCGTTGAAGATGGCCATCTCGCTGCACCACATTCCCCCCCGCACACCTCCGGTGAGCCACACCTCTTGGCGCTTGTGGCTGCGCCAAAACCTGTTTGCCAACCGCACCAGCACGGTGACCACGGTGTCCCTATTGCTGCTGGGCTTGTGGCTGCTGCCGCAGTTGTGGTCTTGGGCGGTGTGGCACGCCCAATTCAA
>CAXNFO010000287.1:0-3299 GCA_964201395.1 Limnohabitans sp. | reverse complement strand
AATGGCCTGCCCGGGTGCGGGTGCACACGGCCTCCGAGGTCCTCGAGGCCCGTGCATCGGACAGCCCTGGCGACCCGGCTCTGCCATGGACGCAGGCTGACGTGCTGGACAAAGCCCAGCGCATGTTGGCCAACACCCCCGAGCGCGCCCTGGTGAGCTTGGCACTGGGGGCCTTGCACGACGCGCAGGCACTGCGCCAGCTTTTGCAGGCCTGGTCGCACTGAACCCTGGCGCTGGTTCGGCTGTATCGGCCCAGCCCGGATAATCACCGCATGACACCAACACCCTTCGGCCTGGGCCGTTTGAGCGCGGCCCAAAAGGGCGCTGCGGCCGCGCTCACCACCATCGTGGTGTGGACCTCGTTCATCATCATCTCGCGCGCCTCGGCCGCGCACACCTTGCAGCCCTTCGACTTGGCCTTGTTGCGCTATCTGGGTGCGGGCGTGGTGTTGCTGCCCTGGGGGCTGTGGCTGGTGGCGCGCCAACGCGGCGAGCCCGGCATGGCATCGAGCTTTGGCGGTTTTTCGCCCTTGCCGTTTGGCTTGAGTTTGGGGCTGGGCCTCACCGGCGGGGTGCTGTTTGGCTTGTTCTCGTTTTCGGCTTTTTTTCTGGCCCCAGCCGGTCACGCCTCGGTGTTTTTGACCGGCAGCTTGCCGCTGTGGTCGACCTTGGTGGCCTGGGTGTGGTTGCACGAGCAAATCGGGCCGCGCCGCGCGCTGGGTTTGTTGCTGATTTTGGTGGGCGACGCGGTGGTGGGCTGGAACAGCCTGCGCCAAGCCTTTGATGGCAGCGGCGTGTGGCGCGGGGACCTGTGTTTCATGGCCACCGCTTTCAGTTGGGCTTGCTACAGCGTGATGCTCAAACGCCACCAGGTCGACCCGGTGCGCGCCACCATCGCCACCACGGTGGTGGCCTTGGTCATTTTGGTGCCCGCCTATGCGCTGGCTTGGGCCTTGGGGTGGATCACCTCGGCGCTGCCGCAGGCCTCGTGGTCAGAGATGGGTTTTCAGGCGTTTTTTCAAGGGGCTATTTCGGTCGTGGTATCGGGCATTTCTTTCAGCCAAATGGTGCGCCACTACGGTCCGGTGCGCACCAGCATGATCACCTCGGTGGTGCCGTCCACCTCGGCCATGTGCGCGGTACTGATTTTGGGCGAGCCCCTGAACGCGCACTTGGTGGGTGGCTTGGTGTGCGTCACTTTGGGCATTTTGGCCGGCGTGTGGGCCGCCAAGCCGGCTCCGGCCAAAGCCCCATGAAGCGCTTGGCCATCGAGACCAGCACCGAACAATTGTCGGTGGCCGTGTCGGCACGGGGCCAGGTGTGGTCGCACCAAGGGCCCGGCGGTGCCCAGGCCTCGGCTGGTTTGCTGGCCGCCGTGCACCAGGTGCTGGCGCAAGCAGACTTGGCGCTGAACGACATCGGTGTGATTGCCATGGGCCGCGGGCCGGGTTCCTTCACGGGCTTGCGCACCGCGTGTTCTGTGTCGCAAGGCCTGGCGTTTGGCCTGGGCGTGGGCATATTGCCCATCGACACCTTGCTGGCGCTGGCCGACGAGGGGCGCCACCTCTGCGCTGCGGGCTTATCCGAAACCAAACCTGGGTCTGAAGTGGCGGGCATCGTGCGGTTTTATGCGGTGATCGACGCCCGCATGGGCCAGCTCTACACCGCGGCCTACGAACACCGCGCTGGCCTTTGGCACACAGTGCAAGCACCGGCGGTGCAAAACCCCGCCGACTGTGCGCTGCCCCTGGCCTGGTCGGGACAGCCCGTGTGGGCGGTGGGCCTGACCCAAGGCTTGTTGCCCGACCTGGGCGGTGCTGCGCTGACCTGGGTGCCCGCCCACCCCACCGCCAGCGCCTTGCTGCGCTTGGCCGACCAAGCCCAGGCCGAAGGCGCCGAGGTGCCACCTGCCTTGGCCTTGCCGCTGTACCTGCGCGACAAGGTGGCCCAGACCAGCGCCGAGCGCGCCCTGGCCAAAGCCCGCAGCGCGTCCACCTGAGACCAGACCGGGCCCTGAGCCATGTCGGACAATCGCGCCATGTCTGCCCTCGTCCCCACCGTGATGCACGCGCCCACTGCATTGGCCCTGCGGCCCATGCTGGCGTCCGATCTGAATGCGGTGGTCTTGCTTGAGCAACAGGTCTACCCCCACCCCTGGACGCGGGGCAACTTTGCCGACGCCTTGGCCGCCGGTTACCACGCGCAGTGTGTGCACCAAGACACCGAGCTGTGTGGCTATGTGGTGGCCATGGCTGGGGTGGAAGAGGCGCACCTGCTCAACATCACCGTGGCGCGACACCTTCAAGGCCAAGGCCACGGGCACCACCTGTGGCAACACCTGTGCGCCTGGGCACCCCAGGTGGGGGCCCAACGCATGTGGCTGGAGGTGCGCCGCAGCAACGTTGCCGCACAAGCCATCTACAAACACTGGGGCTTTGAAACGGTGGGCGAGCGCAAAAACTACTACCCGGCCGGGCGCGGCCAGCGCGAAGATGCGGTGGTCATGGGGCTGACGCTGTGAGCCTGCACCTGGATGAGCGCCAACGCGCCATGCTCGCGGAGATGCACATCCGCGTGTGGCCCGCACGCAGCGATGCCCCAGCCGCCCCCAGCGCAAAGGACGCTCACACCCCCACGGCTGCAACCAACGCCAGCCTCACTGCCCAGACACAGACCAACCATCCCGCAACCGCCAGCGCCGACACGATGCCCGCACGCCCATCGGACGCGCCATCTCACCCATCCCCACAAGCAGTGAAGTCCGTTGGGGCCCCAAGACCCAGCGCAACGACGGCCAAGGCGACAAGCGATTCACCCGAGGGGGCCGATGGCACGACCTTGCAGGCCCAGCGAGATCGGGTGGCCGATTTGGGCTGGGGTGCCTTGAAGTTGGCGGTGGGTGAATGCCAGGCCTGTTCCCTGGGGAGCACCCGCAGCCAAGTGGTCTGGGGCCAAGGCACACCCGAACCTGATCAAAGTGCAGGTGATGGGGCGATGGCCCCAGCGGGCGTTGGCGTGGCCCAGGCCGATTGGCTGGTGGTGGTGGCCGCGCCCACTGCCGAAGAACAGGCCCAGGGATTGCCGATGGTGGGTGATCCGGGCCGATTGCTCGACAACATTTTGCGCGCTGTGGGCTTACAACGCGAGGGCTTGGGCCCCTTGGGCCACAACGTGTTCATCACTTCTGCCCTCAAATGCGCGCCACCCCAAGAACGCAACCCGCAAGCCGCCGAGTTGGCCATGTGCGAGCCGCACCTGGCGCGGCAAATCGCCTTGTTGCGACCCAAGGTGATCGTGGC
>CAXNFO010000286.1:0-3314 GCA_964201395.1 Limnohabitans sp. | reverse complement strand
ACTGGTGGAGATCATCGCCTTGACGTTGGTATTGATGACGGTTGACATATCGCTACTCCAAAAATTGAAACACCAAACAAGAACTTCTCTGCCTCAGGACCCCTGCCTCAGACCCTCTCAGGTCCCTCACCTTGCAGTCCCCACAAGAAAATTTCTGGTCACTTTGTAAACAGATGATTCGGTGCATGGAATAGAAGCTTTAGTCACAGCGCTCAAAATTTCTCGTTGAACAACACGCCTTTGAGCGATTGAATGCTTTGCGCGACGCGAACCACCACTTCATTGGGGATGGTGCGCACCACTTCACCGGTTTGGAGGTTCTTGACGGTGATCACAGGGCCATTGATGGCCTCGTTCATCGAAAAGCCCAAAGCCACCCGGGAGTTGGCCATTTGCTGGTTGGCTTCGGTCAACACTTGTTTGAGCTTTTCGGCCATTTGGCGCGGGTCGACTGTGAGCTCGACCGGCTTGATGGCCACAATGTCAGCCCGGTACAAGCCGTCTTTGGGCGCCGCCGCCTCTTTGGGCGCCGGCTTTGCCACGCTCGCCCGCAGTCCGTCTGCGGGTGCAGCTTTAGCTGGTTTGATATCTGTGGTCATGGTGTTCCCCTCGCATGGATGGCATCAAGCTGCTCAAAATGAAAAAAGGTGCCAGCTCATCTGATGGAGTCGGCACCTCGCGGGGGAAGTTGAGTGAAAAGGCGAAATATTTTTAATACATCGCGTTATTCAATGATTAAGTATTAGTTTTTATAGGCTGCGCTCATGCCTTCAAAGGAACTCTTCAAGCTGCTCTTGATGGAATTGTTTTGGCCGACCATGCTGTCCATCACGGCAAACTGCTTTTGGTAGCGGATCAGCAAGGTGTCCATGCGGGCTTGCAGCTTGGTCAAGTCTTCCTTGTATTTGTTGACTTGCACTTGGGCCGAATTGCTGTGCTTTTGGATGTCGCCCGTGGCTTTGAGCATCTTGGTCAAGCGCCGTGACGCCGTGCCTGCAATACCCACCGGGGCGGTGCTGAACTCGCCCAAATCGTTGTAATTGCCGGTCATCGAGGTGACCACATCGTCAAAGTTGTTGGTCAACTTGGTGTCCAACACGGTCGCGTCCATGTTCATGGTGCCAGTGACATCAACGGTCAGCCCCAAGTCCCGCAGGGATTTGACCGGATTGCCCGCGGTCCATGCGGATGAGTTTTCGAACAGCATGCTGCGCATCTGATCTTTCACCGTGCGCACATAGGACTCGTTGACCAGACTCGCGCCATAGGTTTCGACCGTTGACTTGGGGTCAGACACCACCTTGATCATCGCCTGGGCTTCGTTGTAGGCGGTCACCAAGTCGGTGAACCTTTGCTTGATCACGCTGTTATCGCGGGTCAATTCCACCGTGGTGCTGCCCAAGGCCTTGAGATTGAGCGACACGCCGGACACGACGTCGCCCACGGCGTTGCTGGCGCGGGAGAAGTTCACACCATTCACATTGAACAAGGCGTTGGCAGAGGACTGGTGCGCCGCTTGGTAGGCCACCGGGTCGGTGTTGGCGTCGGGCAAACCCACCACGCCTTCTGTGTCAGCGAGTTGAAAATTGTTGTCCACCCCGGTTTTGCCGGTCAACACCAGTTTGTAATCTCCCCCGGTGTAAGCCAGCTGGGCTTTCACACCCGAGACGGATGAGTTGGCGTTGATGGCCTTGACAATGTCGGTGGGATTGGTCGCTGTGATGGACTGGGTTCCGGCCACACCGTTGTGGCTGTAACTCAAGGTCAGGCTGCCCCCATTGCGCGCGCCTGTGCCGGCATCGGTGGACCAACCTGGTACGGCCGCTGTGGCGCTGGCAAAGGCTGGCGTGAAGATGTCCCTTTGTGCTTTGGCCAATTGGGTCACGGAGACCTCATGCGTCCCCTCTGTGGCCGTGCTGCTGGCCACTGCCGTGGCCGTGCTGGTGTTGCTGACACTGGCTGTGGCACCCAAATAATCGTTTTTGTCCTTGAGCGCGCCGAGGGCCGTTTGCACTTGGCCCACCACATAGGACAGGGCGGCATAGCCATTGATGCGGGTTTCGGCCTTGTTGATTTTTTCGTTGATGGCGTTTTCACGCGGCACCTTCTCGGCATTCACCAAGTTGTCCGCCAATGACGCCACATCCACACCTGAACCCGCCCCCAAGGAGGTCATGATTTTTTGTGCATTGGCCTTGTTGGCCGCAGCCACTTGCGCCGCTGTGCTTTGCGTGGTGGTGCTGACGGAAGAGGTGGCCATGGAAGATCAGAGGGTGTGTGTATCAGTGTTCGACACGAATGCCGAAAGCTTGAGCCATCAATTGATGTAGTTGAAAAGGGTTAGCTTGGCGATCTTGGCAAAGGTGCTTTGAGCGGCCTCCAAGGCCAATTGGTCTTTGTTCATGCGGGTGATGGCCTCGGTGTAGTCCAGGTCTTGCACATCTGAGAGGGTGGACTTCAAGCGCAAGGTGGTTTCGTCGAGTACGCTGTTTTGCATGTCGACCACCGACATATCGGAGCCGATTTGGGCGGTGGCATTGCTGATGCCTTGTTGCAGGATGTCAATTTCACCCAAGCCGCGGTCCATGTCTTTGGGCAAACCGTTGATGATGGCGTCTGACAAGTCCTTGAGGGCTTCAAAAAAATTCACCCCAACTTGGTTGCCTTTGCCATCGTCGCGGATCACGCGCAAAAACACATCCGACCCCGGGGTATTGGCATTCATGCGGCGGTTGTCTCCCACCTGCACTTTCATCCGGCTTTGGTCACCTTGGTAGGTGATGTGGCCGTTGGCATCCAAGGCATACGGGGCTTGGGTGCTGCGGCTGCCGGCAAACAAAAAGTTGCCGTTGGTGTCTTGGGCGTTGGCTTGGCTCAGCAACTGGTCGCGCAAGCCAATGATTTCCAAGCCAATGGCTTTGCGGTCGGCTGAGCTGACGGTGTCGTTGGCGGCTTGCACGGTGAGCTCTTTGATGCGGATGAGCACATCGCTGACGTTGCGCAAAGAGGTTTCCTGGCTGGTCAAGCGTGTTTGCACCGTGGTCAGTGTTTCTTGGTAGCTTTTTTGGCGCGCCATTTCAGACTCCAAGCGCGTCACGGTGGAGGCCTTGTCGGGCTCGTCACTGGGTTTGGTAATTTGCTTGCCCGTGGACAACTGCTCTTGGGTTTTGGCCAAGCTGCCCTGGACATTGCCCAGTTGGGCGCTGGCGCGTTCAAAAAAGAGGCTGGTAGAAACTTTCATGGGTCAGTCCTGGTGGTCAGCGCACTTGCAAAATGGCGTCAAACAACTGGCTAGACACTTGCAGCGCCTTGGC
>CAXNFO010000285.1:0-3322 GCA_964201395.1 Limnohabitans sp. | reverse complement strand
GCATTGAGTTGCGGCGTCCAGGTGCCGCGCACATCGTCCAGGCTGACAAATGCGGTGACGATCAAACTCACCGGCGAGACCACCTGGTGGTCTTGGCCTTGATTGCGCCACTGGGTGCGCATGGACAAGCTGTCTTTGCCCACCGGGATGGAGATGCCCAAAGCCGGGCACAGGTCCATGGCCACGGCTTGCACGGTTTGGTACAAGGCGGCGTCTTCACCGGGCTCACCACAGGCGGCCATCCAATTGGCGGACAGTTTGACTTTGTCCATTTGAAAGGGGGCGGCCATCAGGTTGGTCAGGGCCTCAGCCACGGCCATGCGACCTGCCGCTGGGGCATCGAGGCTGGCCAAGGGGCTGCGCTCGCCCATGGCCATGGCCTCGCCGGCAAAACCTTGGTAGTCGGCCAAGGTGACAGCGCAATCGGCCACCGGTACTTGCCAGGGGCCGACCATTTGGTCGCGGTGGGTCAGGCCAGAAACGGTTCGGTCGCCGATGGTGATCAAAAACCGCTTGGACGCCACCGTGGGGTGGCTGAGCACTTGGATGACCGCATCCGTCCAGTTGACGCCGTCCAGGTCCATGGCTGTTCCACTCCAGGCTTGACGGGTGACGTTGCGGTGCATTTTGGGTGGCTTGCCCAGCAGCACATTGAGGGGCATGTCCACCGGGTTCTGGCCAGAGGCTTGGTGCAAGCTCAAATGCGCGTCGTCGGTGGCCACGCCGACCACGGCGAATGGGCAGCGTTCGCGCGCGCACAAGGCGCTGAAGGCGTCCAGCGATGTGGGCGATACGGCCAGCACATACCGCTCTTGGCTTTCGTTGCTCCAAATCTCGCGCGGTGACATGCCGCTTTCTTCCAAGGGAATTTGGGCCATGTCAAAGCGCGCACCGCGCCCGGCATCATTGACCAATTCGGGAAACGCATTCGACAAGCCCCCGGCCCCCACATCGTGGATGGCCAAAATCGGGTTGTCGCTGCCCTGGGCCCAGCACTGGTTGATGACCTCTTGCGCCCGGCGCTGGATTTCGGGGTTGCCGCGTTGCACCGAGTCAAAGTCGAGGTTGACCGCATTGGCACCGCTGGACAAGGAGCTGGCCGCCCCTCCGCCCAAACCAATGCGCATGCCCGGCCCCCCCAGCTGGATGAGCAAGGTGCCTGCGGGAAAACGTATTTTTTCGGTTTGCTGGGCGTCGATGGTGCCCAAGCCGCCCGCGATCATGATGGGCTTGTGGTAGCCGCGCACCACCCCGGCAACCACTTGCTCGTATTCGCGAAAGTAGCCCAGCAAGTTGGGGCGGCCAAACTCATTGTTGAAGGCGGCTGCGCCCAAAGGACCCTCGGTCATGATTTGCAGGGCACTGGCCATGTGGGCGGGGCGCTGCAAGGTGCTGTCCCACAGCTTGGACACGGTGAAGCCGGTCAGGGCCGCCTTGGGCCGAGAGCCGCGACCGGTGGCTCCTTCATCGCGAATTTCCCCGCCAGCACCGGTGGCTGCCCCGGGATAGGGTGAGATGGCGCTGGGGTGGTTGTGGGTCTCCACCTTCATTAGCACATGGTGCAGGGCGTCCTCTTTGCGGTAGACCGACATGCCCGCTTGGGCCGTGGCACCCCAGCGCTGTACCCGGTGGCCGCTCATCACCGAGGCATTGTCCGAATACGCCACCACCGTGTGTTGGGGGTTTTGTTGGTGGGTGTGGCGAATCATGCCGAACATGCTCAGCGCTTGGGCTTGCCCGTCAATGGTGAAGCGGGCGTTGAAGATTTTGTGCCGACAGTGCTCGCTGTTGGCTTGGGCGAACATCATCAATTCCACATCGCTGGGGTTGCGCCCAAGTTGGCGAAACGCATCCAGCAAATAGTCGATTTCGTCGTCGGCCAGCGCCAAACCCCATTGCACATTGGCTTGGCTCAATGCGTCTCGGCCCGCATGCAGCACATCCACATGCTGCATGGCAGGTGCTTGTACCGACGCAAACAAGGCGTGGGCAGCCGCCAAACCCAGGTGCAGTGACTCGGTCATGCGATCAAACAAAGGCTCGCCCAGGGCCTGCCACATGTCGTTTTGAGGCGCAGGCCCACCGTTGAAGACAAATTGGTACTCGGTCACCCGCTCGATGCGGTGCAGTGGCAAGCCGCAATTGCGCGCAATGTCAGTGGCTTTGGACGCCCAGGGTGAGACCGTCCCCAAGCGGGGGCTGACCACCAAGCTGGGCTGCGCGGTGGCGGGCCAATGCCGGGCGGGGCCGAGCAAGCGTTGCACGGCCGAATGGGTATCGGCGTTCAGCACCTGGTCGCTGGCCACCAAATACACATGGCGGGCTTGCAAATCTTGCAAGTGAGGATGGATGCTTTGCAAACGCGGCAAGATTTGGCGCAGGCGAAAGCCACTCAGTGCGTTGTCGCCTGGGAATTCGGTGATGTACAGGGTCACGGGGTGGCCTTGGTGGTCTGGCACCGCACCGCTGACTGGGGTGTGGGCAGGTTGAAGAATGGCTTTGATTTTACGCCACGGCCTATGGGTCACAGGGCTGAGATAATCGCTGCCATGAGCATCACCTACAAAGACAGCGCTGGCATCGAAGGCATGCGCGTGGCCGGCCGCCTGGCCTCAGAAGTTTTGGACTTTTTGACCCCCCATGTGCAAGTGGGCGTGACCACCAATCAGCTCGACCAGCTGGCCCACGACTACATCACCCAGGTTCAGCACGCCACCCCCGCCCCCTTGAATTACGCGCCTTCGGGCTACAAGCCCTACCCCAAATCGATTTGCACGTCGATCAATCACCAGGTGTGCCATGGCATCCCCAGCGACAAGGCCTTGAAACGCGGCGACATCATCAACATCGACATCACCGTGATCAAAGACGGCTGGCATGGCGACACCAGCCGCATGTTTGCGGTGGGCGAAGCCTCGATTGCCGCCAAGCGCCTGTGCCAATTGACCTATGACGCGATGTGGCATGGCATTGTCAAGGTCAAGCCGGGGACCCGTTTGGGTGACATTGGCTTTGCGATCCAGCGTTTTGCTGAAGGCCATGGTTTTTCCGTGGTGCGTGAGTTTTGCGGCCACGGCATTGGTGAAAAATTTCACGAGGACCCCCAGGTGTTGCACTACGGCAAACCGGGCACCTTGGAAGAATTGCAAGCCGGCATGACCTTTACCATCGAACCCATGATCAATGCTGGGCGGCGTGACATCAAAGAGTTGGGCGACGGCTGGACCATCGTGACCCGCGACCATTCCTTGTCGGCCCAATGGGAGCACACCATTTTGGTCACCCCCACGGGTTATGAGGTGTTGACCCTGTCCGAAGGCAG
>CAXNFO010000284.1:0-3331 GCA_964201395.1 Limnohabitans sp. | reverse complement strand
CTTTGGAAGCTGAGCAAGGTGAACCAGCGCCACATCAAGGTGTCGCTGATCGACAAGACCTTGGCAAACATGGTGTTGGCGTCTTCGGCAATACCGATGTAGCTGTTTTTGCTTTTGGACATTTTGTCCACGCCGTCCAAGCCTTCCAGCAAGGGCATGGTCAAGATGCATTGCGGCTCTTGGCCGTACTCTTGCTGCAAATGGCGGCCCATGAGCAGGTTGAATTTTTGGTCGGTGCCTCCCAACTCCAAGTCGCTTTGAGGGCCACACTGTCATAGCCTTGCATCAGCGGGTACAAAAACTCATGCACGCTGATGGATTGGCCGCCGTGGAAGCGCTTGTGAAAATCGTCACGCTCCATCATCCGCGCCACGGTATAGCGCGAAGCGAGTTGGATCATGCCGCTGGCCCCCAAAGGCTCGCTCCACTCGCTGTTGTAGCGAATCTCGGTTTTGGCAGGGTCCAGCACCATGCTGGCCTGTTTGTAATAGGTGTCGGCATTGAGCTTGATTTGCTCGGGCGTCAACGGTGGTCGGGTGCTGTTGCGCCCCGACGGGTCGCCGATCAGCGAGGTGAAGTCACCAATCAAAAAGATCACCTGATGGCCCAAATCCTGCAGTTGCCGCATTTTGTTGAGCACCACGGTGTGACCGATGTGGATGTCCGGCGCGGTCGGGTCCAGGCCCAGTTTGATGCGCAACGGCGTACCTGTGGCGTGGGAGCGCTGCAATTTTTTGACCCATTCGTCTTGGGGCAGCAACTCTTCGCAGCCCCGCAAGCTCACAGCCAAGGCGTGCTGAACCTCTGCTGCCAAAGAAGAAGCGGACACAGGCGATTGATTCATATATCTATTTGGGTTTACACCGGCCCCTTGAACGACTATACTGCGCCGGTTTTTCGCCATTTTAAGTGGCAGCGTGGGTTCTACCCCCTGGAATACAGATTTGAAACCAATCCTCTTATCACTGTGGGCCGAATGGCAAAGCTGGCACCGCCGTCACCCGCATGCGGCGGCGGCTGGCGTGACCGCTTTTTTGCTGCTGGCTGGCGGTGGTGCAGTGGCGGTGGCGTCTCTCGGGCCAGATGCATCCGATCTGCCCATCCGGCAAGTGATTGAAAAGCCTTTGCCCAGCCTACAACCCAACACCTTGGGCGCTGATCTGGCCCAGATCCAACTTTACCGATCCGATGTGAGCCGCAGCAATGACACGGCTGACAGTTTGCTCTCACGTTTGGGCGTGTCGGATGCCAGTGCAGCCCAGTTTTTGCGCCAAGATCCCTTGGTCAAAAAGCATTTATTGGCACGCGCCGGGCGCAGCCTGCAAGCCAGCGCCAACACCCAGCAACAGCTCACCGAACTGGTGGTCCGTTGGGCGGCTGATGACGGCCGCCACTTCAAACGCTTGCGCGTCTCGCGCCAAGCCAACGGCAGTTTCAGCGCCGAGTTGCAAGAAGCCCCGTTGCAAGCCTCGACCCACATGGCCAGCGGAGTCATCCAGAGCTCCTTGTTTGCCGCCACTGACGATGCCCGCATCCCCGATAACGTGGCCAATCAATTGGCTGACATTTTTTCTGGGGACATTGATTTTTACCGTGCCCTGCGCAAAGGCGACCGCTTTTCAGTCGTTTATGAATCCCTGGAAGCCGATGGCGAGCCCCTGCGTGCTGGCAAAGTGCTGGCGGCTCAGTTTTTGAACAACGGCAAGACCTATCACGCGGTGTGGTTCCAAGAACCTCAAGCCACCAAGGGTGCGTACTTCAACTTGAGCGGCCAAAGCCTGCACCGTGCATATTTGGCCTCGCCCCTGGCTTTTTCCCGCGTCACCAGTGGGTTCAAGCTTCGCTTCCATCCCATTTTGCAAACCTGGCGCGCCCATTTGGGCGTGGATTACGCGGCGCCCGTAGGCACCCCCGTGCGCAGTGTGGGCGATGGCGTGGTTGAGGCCGCAGGTCAACAAGGCGGCTATGGCAATGTGGTCACGGTGTCACACCGCAATGGTCACAAAACCGTTTATGCCCACTTGAGTCGGATAGATGTGCGCGTGGGCCAAAGTGTTTCTCAAGGTCAAACCTTGGGGGGCGTGGGTGCCACGGGTTGGGCCACTGGGCCGCATTTGCATTTTGAATTCCGGGTCAATGGCAAGCACCAAGACCCATTGACACTGGCGCGACAAAGCGAAGCCATCCCGGTATCTGAGGCGGCATTGCCCCAGTTTCGGCTGCATGCCGCACAAGCGCAAAAAGACATGGCAGCCGCTGCCAGCCTGACGCCAGCCAACATCCAATAAAGCATGTCCGAGTTGTACATCGGCCTCATGTCCGGCACCTCGCTGGACGGGGTGGATGGGGTGCTGATTGACTTTGCCAACGGTCCCCTCCAGGTGTTGGCCCACCAACACGCCCCATTTGACGCACCACTGCGCAGCCAACTGCTGGCCTTGAACCAGTCCGGCCCTGACGAACTGCACCGCAGCGCCTTGGCCGCCAATGCCCTGAGCCGCTTATATGCCCAAGTGGTTCAGTCGCTGCTGGCCGATGCCCAATTGCAAGCTGCGCAGATCCGCGCCATTGGTGCCCATGGTCAAACCGTGCGCCACCAACCTGGGCTGCATGACGGCATCGGCTACAGCCTGCAAATTCAAAATCCCAGTTTATTGGCCGAATTGAGCGGTATTGCGGTGGTGGCCGATTGGCGCAGCCGAGACGTCGCCGCTGGTGGGCAGGGTGCGCCCTTGGTCCCGGCCTTTCACCAAGCGGTTTTTGGGCAGGCGGGCCAAGACTTGGCGGTGCTCAACGTGGGTGGCATTGCCAATCTCAGTGTCTTGTCAGCGCAAGGCGATGCCCTGGGCTTTGACTGCGGACCGGGCAATGTGCTGATGGACTTGTGGTGCCAGCGCCACAAAGGGCAGGCCTATGACGATGCGGGGCGCTGGGCGGCTTCAGGTCAAGTGCAGGCGGATTTGCTGACGCGCTGGATGCAAGAGCCGTTTTTCCACAAGCCACCCCCAAAAAGCACGGGCAGGGACTTGTTTCATGCCCCATGGCTGGAAAGCCACTTGGCGGCTGGGCCCGCTTTGGCGCCCCAAGATGTGCAAGCCAGTTTGTGCGCACTGACGGCCGAATCTATTGCTTTCGCCGTTTCCAAGCATGCGCCGCGCTGCAGCCATTTGATGGTTTGCGGGGGCGGCGCATATAACCAGTGCCTCATGGACATGCTGCAATCGCGCTTGCCCTGGCTGTCCGTGGCCAGCACCGCTGAATCCGGGCTGTCGCCCTCTCAAGTCGAGGCCGCCGCTTTTGCATGGTTGGCGCGCCAAACCTGTTTGGGCTT
>CAXNFO010000283.1:0-3337 GCA_964201395.1 Limnohabitans sp. | reverse complement strand
GATGCACAAAACGGACTTCGCGCCGGTGTTGTCGGCGACCTCTAACCGAGATTCAGTCTGGATCATTTCAATATTTCCCAACTTGTATCAAAGCTTGGGGCTGTTGCCAGCCTTGAGCGCTTTGATCAGTCTTGGTCCCGTCATCCGCGTAGCAAACCACTTGCCGCGCCTCAGTTGGGGTAGATACTTTGCTTGAAAATCAAGCGAAGCCGCAGATTATGCCATGGTTTTTGGCGTGCCGTCAAATTATTTATGTACGCCTCACAACCAAGAGCCTTTCTGGCCCTTGTCCTTATTAAGATACCGCTTTAAATTGCCCCCCTTAGATAGGCACCCCATGACCTGCACCACACCCTTGGCCACTGATTTGCTGGTTTTCATTGGCGGGGGCAACATGGCCAGCGCGATTTTGGGCGGCTTGCTGCGCCAAGACCACCCGCCCCAACAAATATGTGTGGTCGACCCCGATGACGCCATCCGCCAATCCTTGCAGCAAGGCATGGGCGTGCAGGTGCTGGCCGCGCCCGACGCCACGCTGGGCACAGCCACCCATGTCATTTGGGCGATCAAGCCCCAACACTTCAAAACCGCAGCCGCCCAGACCAGCCCATTTTTGACGGGCGCTTTGCACCTGAGTGTGGCTGCTGGCATTCGGTCCGACAGCATCGCGCAGTGGCTGGGCAGCGAGCGCATCGTGCGCGCCATGCCCAACACACCCGCTTTGGTCGGCCTGGGGCAAACCGGCTTATATCCCCGCGCAGCCGTCACGGAGGCAGACCGACAGTGGGTGCAGCAGGTGCTGGGCTCCACCGGGGCGTGTTTGTGGCTGACCCAAGAGTCGCAATTGGATGCAGTCACTGCCCTGTCGGGCTCGGGGCCCGCCTATGTGTTTTATTTCATCGAGGCGATGGTGCGCGCTGGGCAGTCCATGGGCTTGAGTGCTGAACAGTCGCAGCAGCTGGCCATTGGCACCTTTGTTGGCGCGTCCGAGTTGGCCCGCGCCAGCCAGGACACACCCGCTGTCTTGCGCGAACGCGTCACCTCCAAAGGCGGCACCACCCACGCGGCCTTGAGTGCCATGGAGCATGACCAAGTGGGCCCGGCATTTGAGCGCGCCATCCAAGCCGCTTGCGCGCGCGCCCACGCTTTGGGCGATGAATTTGGCCGTTGAGCCACGCATGCGAGAATCAATTCACTTTTAACCAAGGGATCCAACTATGAAAAAACCCCTCTTAACCCTGGCCAGCGCCATTTTGTTCACCCTGCCCAGTTTGAACTGGGCCCAGCAAGCGGCTCCCGCAGCGCCTGCTGCCCCAGCCGTCGCGCCTGCCCCTGCTGTGGCACCTGCCACCGCCACACCAAACAACCCCAGTGCTGCCCCCAAGGCTGAAAAGAAAGCCAAAAAAGCCAAAAAGAAAAAGGCCAAAAAAGCCAAGGCCGCATGAGATTGGCCTCTTGAACAAAAAGCCCCCGCTGGGGGCTTTTTGTTTGGGCAGTGCCCAAGCAGGGTGAAGGGCTGCGTCTCAGGGGCTCAACGCCAAACCCAGGGCCAGGCCCGCAAACAGCGTGGCCGCCATCCAATGGTTGAGACGGAAAGCCCTGAAGCAATCATCGCGATCGCGCCATCGAATCAGCCGGTAATGCCAAACCGCTTGGGCCGCCGCCGCGCACCAAAACGCCCACCACACCGGGTGCAGTCCCAAGGACCCCAACCAGCCAGCCCAGGTCAGCAAGTACACCGCATAAAAGCCCATCACCATGGGCACATCGCGCTCACCCAAGGTGATGGCCGAGGTTTTCATGCCAATGCGCAAGTCATCATCGCGGTCGACCATGGCGTATTCGGTGTCGTAGGCCAAAACCCAAAACAAATTGCTCAGCAACAAGCCCCATGCCATCGGTGGCACCGCATGCCACACGCCCGACAGCGTCAGCTCTCCGCCACGCACAGCGGCAAATGCCATGGGGATGCCAAAGCTGAAAGCCACCCCCAACACCGCCTGGGGCATGGACACAAAACGCTTGGCATACGGATAGACCAAGGTCACCGCCAGCGCCACCACCGACCAAGCCATGGTCACCCCATTGGTGGTGCACACCAGGGCAAAAGCACACAAAGCCAGCACAACGCCCACGGCCAAGGCCTCGCGCACCGAGACAGCACCCCGGGTCACAGGGCGTTGGGCGGTGCGTTTCACATGCTTGTCAAAGTCGCGGTCGGCCACATCGTTGACGCAGCAACCGGCACTGCGCATGAGCACGGTGCCGGCCACAAAGACCACCAACAAATGCCAACCGGGCCAACCGCCAGCGGCTATCCACAGGGCAGACAAGGACGGCCACAGCAACAACAGCCAACCGGCCGGGCGGTTGAAGCGAATCAGGTCCAAGTAGAGCGCCAGTTTCGTGGGTGGGCGCGGCGGTTCAAGCGGTGCGGCGTCGTTCATGGCGAGGGCAATCAGCCTCAGGTGAGTCGTTGAACACCCGGCAAATCGCTGGCGTAAATGGCGTTGCGCAGCGCTGCAATGGCTTCATAACGGGTGAAGCTGCGCCGCCAGGCCAACACCACACGCCGGGTGGGCGGTGCGTCGTCCCCGTCCACCACCGGCAAATAGCGCACATAACTGTCGGCGCTTTTTTTGCGCTTGGCGCTGGCTAGCAGCGCCTCTTTGGGCACGCTCAATCGAGGCACCAAGGTCACGCCCATGCCGGCAGCCACCATGTGCTTGATGGTCTCGAGGGACGATCCCTCAAAACTTTTGCGAATGCCCTCAGCCTGGCTGGAAAAGCGCGCGAACTCGGGACACACCTCGAGCACATGGTCGCGGAAGCAATGGCCGTTGCCCAGCAAAAGCATGGTCTCCGACTTCAAAGCCTGCGCTGTGATGGAAGTTTGTTGTGCCAAAGGGTGGTTGCTGGGCACGGCGGCCATGAAAGGTTCGTCATACAAAGGCGCCACCGCCAAACCGGCATCCGGAAAAGGCTCGGCCATGATGGCGCAGTCAATCTCTCCGGTGCGCAACATCTCCTGCAACTTCACAGTGAAGTTTTCTTGCAGCATGAGCGGCATTTGCGGCGACATCGCAATCGTGTGTCGAACCAACTCGGGCAGCAAATACGGGGCGATGGTGTAAATGACGCCCAGCTTCAATGCCCCAGACAGGGGGTCTTTACCGCGCTTGGCAATTTCTTTGATTTGTGCTGCCTGCTCCAACACGCTTTGGGACTGGCGCACGATTTCTTCGCCCAGGGGGGTGACGCTCACTTCATTGGCGTTGCGCTCGAAAATTTTGACTTCCAACTCTTCCTCGAGCTTTTTGATCGCCACCGACAAGGT
>CAXNFO010000282.1:0-3364 GCA_964201395.1 Limnohabitans sp. | reverse complement strand
AATTGCTGTTGGAGGTGGATGTGAGCGACGCCGAACTGGCCGAGCGCAAAAAAGGCTGGACCCCCCCAGCCCCGCGCTACACCCGTGGCGTGCAGGCCAAGTTTGCCTTCAACGCATCCAGCGCCAGCACCGGCGCGGTGCTGGACCTGTACCCCCAGCCGTGACACCCCGGCCCCTGGCATTCCCGCTGATGTTTGGCCACCGCAGCGCGCCCATGGGTCGCGATGCGGTGCAGCCCAGCCACAGCCGGTTGCCAGCTGACACGGGTGGGCATCAGCCCACTCGAGTGCCCTTAAGAATGCCCAAACACATGCCTGATCACATGACTGGGTTGATGCTCGCTCTGATGTGTTTGTTGGCGCTGGGCGTGCCCAGCCTTGCCCGGGCCGATGCGGCGTTGTCGCAGCAAAAAAACTGCAACGCCTGCCACGCCATGGAGGGGACCATCACCGGCCCGTCCCTCAAAGCCATGGCCCAAAAGTACGCCAACGACCGCACAGCAGCGGACAAGCTCACCACCCGCATCCTCAAAGGCGGCGTGGGCGTCTGGGGCCCGGTGCCCATGCCCGCCAACCCCCAACTGAGCGAAGCCGAAGCGCGGCGCTTGGCGGTGTGGATTTTGGGGTTGAAGTAGGCGCGTCTTGGCACGGTTGGACGCCAAAGCCAAAGCGTTTGGCGAAACCCGCTCCGGCTTTATTGCCCACATGACCATCAGCGCTTAAGCGCTGAGGCGCCGACCCCTCCGGGTCAGGAAGTTAGAGCATCCCACCTATTGATATCATTGGCCGCAAATGATGTCTTTATGAAGTTATGAACTCAATTCAGCAATTCACCCTTCGTTTGCCTGAAGACTTGGCGCGGCGTTTGGCTGCAGCCACCCCCTCTCGCAAGCGCAACCAGTTTGTGGTGGACTTGGTTCGCCGCGAGTTGGACCGCGAAAGTCGCGAACTGGAAGAAGCGGCCCAGCGTCTGTCGGCCTTGGAGCAACTTCAGATCAGTGACGATGGCCAGTGGCTGGCCCTGGACGATGACGATGCCTGGGGCGAATTTGACGAGCAACGCTTTTTGAAAGAGCTGGGTGCGGGTCAAACCAGAGCACCAGGAGCCGCGGCCCCGTGAAAACATCCAACGGGGTGAGGTTCACTGGGTGCAATTGGACCCTGCGCGTGGCTCGGAAATGGCCAAGCGCCGCCCCTGCGTGATTCTGTCGCCCAGAGAAATCAACGACCATCGCCGCACCGTGGTGGTTTTACCGCTGACCACCACTGAAACCCCAGCCATCTTCCCGCTCCTGGTGGCCACGCCATCGTTGGGTATCAGCTCCAAAGTGCGCACCGAGCACATCCGCGCCATCGATAAATCTCGGCTGTCGGGCTACATCGCCAACATGGCGGAAGTGGATTTACTAGAGATCAACCGCGCACTGTGCCAAGTGCTGGACATCAAGTCCTCGACGCTTGAGAACCGCAATTAACTGGAGTCTGACCCCAGTTATTGAATCAATGAATTAAACCGCCACCACTTCGGTGCGCACCTCGACGCGCAATTTTTTCTTGATCGCTGCAAAGATCGCCGAAATATTGCTCATGGTCGGATTGCCAGATGCCGACAGCATGCGATGCAGGCTTTTAGCAGGCTTTTGAATTTCTTGCGCCAATTTTTCGAATCCGACCGATGCATTCACCAGGTCACGCAGAATGAGTTTGGCCGTTTCGGGTTCTCCGTTGATGAACAGCGTGATCGCCTCATCCAGCAAGGCCTGCGCAAACGCCGGGTCACTTTGCACACGAGCGGCCACAGTGGTTTTGAAGTTTTTGGTCAATGCCATGTCTTTCACCCTTGATGCGCCTTGCGGCGTTTGTGGTTTTCCCAATGTTCGACGGCCTGGTCAACGTCTTTTTGCTGGCGTTTTTTCGTGCCACCACCTAGAAGCAGGATGATTCGCAAAGCATCTTTGGCCAGATAAATTCGATACCCGGCCCCCCAATCAATACGAAACTCACCAATCCCGCGAAACCATTGAACGTTGGATAAATTCCCTTGCTCCATGCGCGCGACCGCGACCCGAACTTTGGCGGCTGCCGAACTATCAAGCTCAGCAAACCAATCTCCGAACGGGCTCGTACTGTCATTGACCAAAAGCTCTTTGATCAGATAGGTCATGGCTCGATGGTAACAAATACGTATCCAACAATCTCCTTGTGGTTTTGGCAGGGCATTTGCCGAAATCCCCACAAAGCAACCCGCCCCTCAGTGCTTGAGGCGCAGAGGACCACCCAGCCGGTGGCATGAAATTGGAACCCCCTTAACACCAACCCCACCCAGGCGGGAAATTGGAATCTGACCCCAATTAACTGGAATCTGACCCCAATTAATCAATAAGCCTGGCCGAGTTGGCTCAGGATGGCGGGGTTTTCCAAGGTGCTGGTGTCTTGGGTGATGGCCTCGCCTTTGGCCAGCGAGCGCAACAGGCGGCGCATGATTTTGCCGGAGCGGGTTTTGGGCAGGTTTTCGCCAAAGCGGATGTCTTTGGGTTTGGCGATGGGACCAATTTCTTTGGCCACGTGGTCGCGCAGTTGTTTGGCGATGGCTTTGCCTTCTTCGCCGCTGGGCAGGCTGCGTTTGAGCACCACAAAGGCGCAAATGGCCTCGCCGGTGGTGTCGTCGGGGCGGCCCACCACGGCGGCTTCGGCCACCAGTTCGGTGCAACTGACCAAGGCGGACTCAATCTCCATCGTGCCCATGCGGTGGCCCGACACGTTGAGCACATCGTCAATGCGGCCCGTGATGGTGAAGTAGCCCGACTGCGCGTCGCGTATGGCACCGTCACCTGCCAAGTAGTACTTGCCATGGAAGTCATCGGGGTAGTAGCTTTTCTTGAAACGCTCGGGGTCGCCCCAAATGGTGCGCAGCATGGAGGGCCAAGGTTTTTTCACCACCAAAATGCCAGCTTGTCCGTTGGGCACGTCTTTGCCCGTCTCGTCGACGATGGCGGCTTGGATGCCGGGGAAAGGCAAGGTGCAGGAGCCGGGCACCATGGGCGTGGCACCGGGCAACGGGGTGATCATGTGGCCGCCGGTTTCGGTTTGCCAGAAGGTGTCGACGATGGGGCAGTTGCCGCCGCCCACGTGCTGGTGGTACCACTCCCAAGCGGCGGGGTTGATGGGCTCGCCCACCGAGCCCAGCAAGCGCAGACTGCTGAGGTCGTAGCGGGCGGGGTGCACGGCGGCCGTGCCTTCTGCCGCCTTGATGAGCGAGCGGATGGCCGTGGGTGCGGTGTAAAAAATGCTGACCTTGTGGTCTTGGATCATCTTCCAAAAGCGGCCGGCATCGGGGAAGGTGGGCACGCCTTCAAACACGATTT
>CAXNFO010000281.1:0-3369 GCA_964201395.1 Limnohabitans sp. | reverse complement strand
ATGCGCTTGGTCAAAGATGCCAGCGAGCAAGACACGATGCGCCGCGCCGCCGCCATCAGCTCCGCCGCCCATGTGCGCGCCATGCAAACCAGCGCCCGCATGCTGCGCGCGGGTGAAGATGCGCGCGAGTACCACCTCGAAGCCGAGTTGCTGCACGAGTTTCGCCGCCATGGCGCACAGTTCCCGGCCTACACCTCCATCGTGGCCGCTGGCGCCAATGCCTGTGTGCTGCACTACCGCGCCGACACCGCGCCCCTGCGCGACGGCGAGTTGGTGTTGATCGACGCTGGCTGCGAGCTGGGCGGTTACGCCAGCGACATCACCCGCACCTTTCCGGCCAATGGGCGCTTTACCGGCCCGCAGCGCGACCTCTACAACCTTGTGCTCGCCAGCCAAGACGCGGCGGTGGCCGCCACCCGCGCCGGTGCACGCTTCACCGACCCGCACGACGCCACGCTGCGCGTGCTGTCACAAGGCCTGCTGGATTTGGGCTTGTTATCCAAGCACCAACACGGCACTGTGGACGACGTGATCGCGAAGAAATCCTACGTTGCTTTTTACATGCACCGCACCAGCCACTGGTTGGGCATGGACGTGCACGACTGCGGCAGTTATGTCGAGCCCGGCCACACACCCCCTGCGGACACAAGCGCCACCACCGCGCCACCACCCGGGCGCATCTTGCACCCCGGCATGGTGCTGACCATCGAGCCAGGCCTGTACGTGCGCCCCAGCCCCGAAGTGTCCGAGGCGTTTTGGAACATCGGCATCCGCATCGAAGACGATGCCATCGTCACCGCCACCGGCTGCGAGTTGATCAGCCGGGGGGTGCCGGCGAAGGCGGATGAGATTGAAGCGTTGATGCGTTGATCCAGCGCTGTCAACGAGCGCAGTGCGCTGGCCCCATCAGAATTCCGTTGCTGATGCATTAGAAACAGAGTCACACCGTTTGCTTGTCAATCTGGCATGGCTACCCGCCCTGCCACCTACAATCGACCACCCTGTTCTAGCACCGCCCGACACACGTGGGTAGTTCACAGCCACCACGGAGAACCGCATGCCCCAAACCCCACCTGCCACAAACCCCGTTTCACAAGACGAGGCGCGCAAAGAGTTGCGGCGCGCGGCGCTGGATTACCACGAGTTTCCTACCCCGGGCAAAGTGGCCATCCATGCCACCAAGCAGCTGATGAATCAGCGCGATTTGGCGCTGGCTTATTCGCCCGGTGTGGCTGCCCCTTGCGAAGAAATCGCCAAAGACCCGAATGCCGCGTTTCGCTATACCAACCGCGGCAACTTGGTGGCGGTGATCACCAATGGCACGGCCGTGCTGGGCTTGGGCGACATTGGCCCCTTGGCTTCCAAGCCGGTGATGGAGGGCAAGGCGGTTTTGTTCAAAAAGTTTGCCGGCATCGATGTGTTTGACATCGAAATCAACGAGAAAAACCTGGACAAACTGGTCGACACCATTGCCTCCCTGGAGCCTACCTTTGGCGGCATCAATTTAGAAGACATCAAAGCGCCCGACTGTTTTTATGTCGAGCGCAAGTTGCGCGAGCGCATGAAGATTCCCGTCTTTCACGACGACCAACACGGCACCGCGATTGTGGTGGGCGCGGCCATCATGAACGGCTTGCGTGTGGTCGGCAAAGACTTGCAACACGTCAAGTTGGTCACCTCGGGCGCAGGTGCGGCGGCCTTGGCGTGCTTGAATTTGTTGGTCAAACTGGGCCTGCCCAAGAAAAATATTTTTGTCACCGACTTGGCGGGCGTGGTTTACACCGGCCGCACCGAGTTGATGGACGAGGACAAGATTGGCTTTTCACAAGACACCAGCGCCCGCACGCTGGGTGACGTGATGAAAGATGCCGACATCTTTTTGGGCTTGTCAGCCGGTGGTGTGCTCAAGCCCGAGATGGTCAAGGGCATGGCGGCCAAGCCGTTGATCTTGGCGCTGGCCAACCCCACGCCCGAAATTTCCCCTGAAGAGGTGAAGGCCGTGCGCGACGACGCCATCATGGCCACCGGTCGCACCGACTATCACAACCAGGTCAACAACGTTCTGTGCTTCCCCTATATTTTTCGCGGGGCCTTGGACGCCGGTGCATCCACCATCACCGACGAAATGGAGATTGCCGCCGTTCACGCCATTGCAGAGTTGGCCCAGGCCGAGCAAAGCGATGTGGTGGCCGCGGCCTATTCGGGCGAGCAGCTGGCGTTTGGCCCGGAGTACCTGATCCCCAAGCCCTTTGATCCGCGCTTGATGATGAAGATTGCGCCCGCCGTGGCCCAAGCCGCCGCCGACAGCGGCGTGGCCCTGCGCCCGATTGCCGACATGGACGCTTACCGCGAGCGCTTGCAAAGTTTTGTTTACGCGTCGGGCACCACCATGCGCCCCATTTTTGCGGCCGCCAAACGCGCCAGCAAAAAGCGCGTGGCCTACGCCGAGGGCGAAGACGAACGCGTGTTGCGGGCGGTGCAAATTGTGGTCGACGAGGGCTTGGCCAAACCCACGCTGATCGGTCGCCCCGCCGTGATTGCCCAACGCATTGAGCGTTTTGGCCTGCGCTTGCGCGAAGGTGTGGACTACCAGGTGGTCAACGTTGAGGACGATCCGCGTTACCGCGACTTTTGGCAGACCTACCATCGCATGACGGCGCGCAAGGGTGTGACCGCTGAGCTGGCCAAGATCGATATGCGCCGGCGTTTGTCGCTGATCGGCACCATGCTGCTGCACAAAGGCGATGTGGACGGCATGATTTGCGGCACATGGAGCCGCCCAGACACCCACTTGATTTATGTCGATCAAGTCATTGGCAACCGCCCTGGCGTGAGCACCTATGCCTGCATGAACGGCTTGCTGCTGCCCGATCGGCAATTGTTTTTGGTCGATACCCACATCAATTTGGACCCAACCGCCGAGCAACTGGCCGAGATCACCATCATGGCGGCCGAAGAAATGCGCCGCTTTGGCATTGCGCCCAAAGCCGCCTTGTTGTCGCATTCCAACTTTGGCAGCAGCTTGCAAGACAGCGCCGCCAAGATGCGCCGCACCCTGGCGCTGGTTCAAGAACGCGCCCCTTGGCTGGAAATTGACGGCGAAATGCACGGCGACGTGGCCCTGGACGGCGCCCTGCGCGCCGAGCAAATGCCCGACAGCAGCTTGACCGGCAACGCCAATTTGCTGGTGTTTCCCAACCTGGACGCGGCCAACATCTCATACAACCTGCTCAAAACCGCTGCGGGCGGCAATATTGCCATTGGCCCGGTGCTGTTGGGCGCCGCCAAACCGGTGCACATCCTCACCGCCAGCGCCACGGTGCGCCGCATCGTCAATATGACAGCTTTGACCGTGGCCGACGCAAACGC
>CAXNFO010000280.1:0-3371 GCA_964201395.1 Limnohabitans sp. | reverse complement strand
ATCCAATACCTCACCGCCACCGGGCACAAGTGCACCGATGTCCGGCAAGAATTTATTTTGCTCAGCGATGTGCTGGGTTTGTCGATGCTCACCATCGCCATGAACCAAGACAAACCGGCGGGCTGTACCGAGCCCACCGTGTTTGGCCCTTTCTTTTTGGAGAACGCACCGCATTTTGAATTGGGTGCCGATGTGTCCAATGGCGCTTCGGGCCAAAAGTGTTTGGTGCGCGGTCAGGTCAAGGGTTTGGGCGGCGAGCCGGTCAAGGGCGCCAAGCTCAATGTCTGGCAAGCCGATGACGATGGCAAATACGATGTGCAGTACGAAAACCTGTCGCAGCCCCAGGCGCGGGGCATTTTGAATGCCGATGACCAAGGCCACTTTCACTTCACCACCATCTTGGCCGAGGCCTATCCCATCCCCACCGATGGCCCCGTGGGCACCTTGCTCAACGCCACCAAACGCCACCCGTGGCGGCCCGCGCATTTGCACTTCATGGTGGAGGCGCCTGGCTATGAGCGCCTGATCACCCACGTGTTCCGCGACCACGACAAATACCTCGACTCCGATGCCGTGTTCGGTGTGCGCCAATCCTTGGTCACCGACTGGGTTCAGCAAGCCGACGGCACTTACTTGATGGAATACGACTTCGTGCTCAACCCCCAACGTTGAGGGATTGACATGACCCTGCCCTCAGTGCGCAGTCTCTGGGGCATGGCTTTCGCGCTGTCCTTGGGGGCGGCCATTTCACTGGGCATGGCGCGTTTTTCATACGGCTTGCTGCTGCCGCCCATGCGGGACGATTTGGCTTGGAGCTACACCTTGGCTGGTGCCATGAACACCGCCAACGCCCTGGGCTATTTACTGGGTGCCATGGCCTTGCCACGCATGCTGCGCCGCTGGGATGCGGTGCAGGTGTTCATGACCGGTGCGGTGTTGACCAGCGTCTTCATGGGCTTGAGCGGGTTTTTCACGCAAGCTGAACCCCTGCTGTTGCAGCGCGTGTTGGCCGGTTTGTCCAGCGCCTGGGTGTTTGTGGCTGGCGGTTTGTTGGCTGCACGGCTGGGCAATTTGCATCCCCCCAGTGCCGGTTGGCTGTTGGGCCTGTATTACGGTGGCACGGGCTGGGGCATCATTTTGTCGGCGATCAGCCTTTCGCCGGTCATGGCCCACGCCCATGAGCAGGGCTTGGCCCACCCCTGGGTTTGGGCCTGGTGGTGGTTGAGTGCGGTGTGCGCAACTTGTTGCTTGGCCATGTGGTGGCCCTTGAAGCGCTGTGCCCTGTGGCAGCGGCAAGGCCTGTTGGGGCATGAACAGAAGTCGAGTGACGCCACCCCCAAGCCCTTTCACTGGCCATCCCTGTCCTATGCCTTGGCGGGTTATGGCCTGTTTGGCGTGGGCTATATCGGCTACATGACCTTTGTCGTGGCTTTGTTGCGTGAGCAAGGGCAAAGCGAAAGCGCGTTGATGGTGTTTTATGCCTTGTTGGGCTGCGCTGTGGTGCTGTCATCGCGCTTGTGGTCGGGCTTGCTCAACCGGGCCCGGGCTGGGGGAGCCATGGCCACCTTGAATGCTTTGTTGGGCCTGGCCACCATCGTGCCGGCAATCACCGCGCATGACGCCGCGGTGATGGCCTCAGGCCTGTTGTTCGGTGCGGTTTTTTTATCGGTGGTGGCGTCCAGCACGGCCTTGGTGCGGCACAACCTTCCCGCATCCCAATGGGCCACGGGCATCAGTGCCTTCACCATGGTGTTTGCCACCGGGCAAATCATCGGGCCGGTGGTGGTGGGGTGGATTTCGGACGGCCCTGGCGGTCTGGCCCGTGGCTTGGTGTTTTCGTCCGGCGCCCTGCTGCTGGGCGCTGCATTGGCTTGGCGGCAAAAGCCTTTGTGATCAGTCTTTGGCGGTTGGGTTTTGGCAGGCCAACAAGGCGGCCCACAGCAACAGAAAAAACTCGCCAATGCCGGCCCCGAGCAAAGTGCTGTTGACCAATCCGGTGAGCACCTCAATGGCCACCACGCTGCGCAAGCACCAACGCGCAGGCCAGGGCAGGGCAAGCGCATTGCGCCACAACAGGGTTAAAAAGCCAGCAAACAAGGCCACGCCAACCAGCCCACTTTCTACCGCCCACAGCAAAAATTGCTGGTGCGGGTCGTTGGCTTTGGGAATGGTGCCGCCTTGCGCTGCATAGGCTTGGTTCCAGGTGCCGACGCCGTGGCCCCAAACTGGTTTCTCTGCCACGGCCTGCACCGATTTTTGCCAAGCGTCGATGCGAAACCCCAATGAGTTTTCTTCTTTCAAGGGCCCTTGCTGCAAGGCGAGGACATCTGTTTGCGCTTTGCGCCAGCGCTCCTGCATGCGCTCAGAGCCCAGGCCCACGATCGCCGCCAGCAACACCGGCACCAACAGCGCCAACCAACGGTGGCGTTGGGGCAAGCTGGTCACCAAAATAATCACCCATGCCAACAGCAAAGCCATTTGCCCGGTGCGCCCCGTCACCACCAGCAACACGTTGGCGCTGGTCAAGACCATGACCGCCCACACCCAAAGGCGGCGGTTGGGCAGTGGCCACTGATCGCGAAAATACCAAATCACCAACATCATCAAGGTGTTCATGATGGGTTGCTCGATGGTGCTGGCAAAGACCACGGCGTTGTCTGGGCTCATCACAGAAATGGCCCAGGGCAAGGGGATACCGACCACCATCAACCAAGAACTCAGCAGCACAAACAATTGCCCGGCCACCAGGCATTGCAAAACCGGCCAAGCGGGGGTGCCCGCACGCAAGAGATAAAAAGCGGCAGGCAACACCAACCAACGGGCATGGCGCGACAAAGACAGCCAGGCTTCATGGGTGGGGGCTGAGCCCCAGCTCATGGACAAGGCCATCCAGAGCAAAGCGGCAGCGCCCCACCAGATGCTGCTGGGCCAGGGCTGGCGGGTCATGGCATGGGAGGGTGTGGGGTGGTGCCGTTGGCGCACATCGGTCATCAGTTGTGCCAGCACAACGATCAGCAGCATCAATTTGGCCAAGGACACCAAGGCCACGCCCAGGCTCACCGACAGCGCCAAAAAACACAAGCTGTACAAGCGCAAGCGGGCGAGCTTGCCAAACCAGGGGCTCATTCCAGTTTGTCCCTTTGCGCCAGTTTGGGAAACAAACGCAGCCACATCACGGCGACCAAGATGGTGCCCAGGCCACCGATCCAGGTGGCCATCACCGGGCCGAGCCATGCCGCAGCCGCACCGGATTCGAACTCGCCCAATTCATTGCTCGCGCCAATGAAAATCGAGTTCACCGCACCGACCCGACCGCGCATTTCGTCAGGCGTTTCCAGTTGCATGAGGGTCATGCGGATCACCACGCTCAC
>CAXNFO010000279.1:0-3372 GCA_964201395.1 Limnohabitans sp. | reverse complement strand
AAAAAGCATCGTTTTACAGCTTGTGCCTTCACTATGATGGCTCATGCAAATTCTGACCGACCCACCCCAGTTGCGCAGCGAGAGCGGATTGCCAGTGCCGCGTCAAGTTGTCATGGGGGACGACACCGTAGTGGCAGATCTTGCCTACCGGATGATGTGCGAAGGCACCGGCATGTTGTGGCAGGGTGATTTTCACAATGCGCGTCAATTGCTGCAGGCTTTGTCACGCAGGACGCAAAAAAGATCTTCCAAAAGACCTGTGAAAAATCAATCTGCTGATATTTCACAGGCGTTTCACTTGTACCGCCAGGCGCTGGGTCAACGCGCCAGGGTGCTGGGTTTGTTATTCATCCCCCTAGATGCCGACTATGGCATTCCTTTGCGTCGCGCTCCGGATATGCGTGAGGCTTGCTTCCAAGCTTGGGGCCCTTCGTCAGGCCAGGCCAGCATGGTTTCTTTGCGTGAATTGCTGGGCGTCGTGGGTGCGCATGAATGGCGTAAAAAAGGGGTGGAAATTTCTGCTTTGGGCGTTGCACCGAACAATCGCATCCATCCCCACTACGGTGTTTTTTCACCCGTGCGCGGTGAGTACATCGACCTGGTGGCAACAACGCCTATTGAGGAACACACCCTGGCCTTTGAAATTGGTGTGGGAACAGGTGTGCTGTCCGCGTTGTTGGTCAAACGGGGGGTCGAGCGTGTCGTTGCCACAGACTGTGACAGCCGAGCGCTGGCTTGTGCCAAAGAGAACCTGGCGCGTCTTGGTCTTTCAGACAAGGTCGAGCTGGTCAACGCCGATCTATTCCCGGTGGGCTTGGCCCCATTGATCGTGTGCAATCCGCCTTGGGTCCCTGCACGCCCCACATCGCCCATTGAACGTGCCGTTTATGACGAGAACAGCAGCATGCTGCGTGGCTTTTTATCGGGTCTGCGCGAGCACCTCTCGCCAGCGGGTGAGGGTTGGCTGATCTTGTCGGACTTGGCCGAGCACTTGGGTCTTCGTTCTCGCGAATCCTTGCTTCAGTGGATCGACGAGGGCGGACTTCAGGTCCTTGGGCGTCAAGACATACGCCCGCGACATGGCAAGGTGGAAGACAAGTACGACCCTTTGCACGTGGCCCGCGTGGCTGAGGTCACCACTTTGTGGCGCCTCGGGGCTCAAAGAGCTTAACTATCAGGGTCTTTGTTTTCTCTGTGTGCAGCCAATTTGATTGATATGCTTGCAGTTATTTGATATCGGGAAGTACTGCTGATGGAAATCAATGTCGACCACAGCCAAAGGGTTGTGATCAATCACCATGACTTGCCATGGATCACCAGCCCTGAATCAGGGGTGGAGCGACGCATGCTTGAGCGTCAAGGTGGAGAGGTGGCCGTGGCCACTTCCATTGTTCGCTATCAGCCTGGATCCAAGTTTCCATCGCACTCACATGAGTTTGGAGAAGAAATTTTGGTCATGGATGGCACCTTCAGCGATGAAACGGGTCATTATTCTGCTGGCGCGTACATGATGAATCCGCCAGGTTCTTCGCACGCGCCCTTCAGTGAGTCTGGCTGTACGCTCTTTGTGAAGTTGAGGCACCTTGGCCCAGATCAAATCAAGCGCGAAGTTGTTGATACGACAACAGCCAATTGGTTTCAAGGCATGGTCCCGGGCCTGAAGGTGATGCCGCTCATGCAGCAAGGCAGTGGCTCCACCTTGGTTCGGTGGGCGCCCCAAACTTATTTCAACCCCCACAGGCACTATGGTGGGGAAGAGATTTTTGTTGTGGATGGCGTTTTTGAAGACGAGCATGGACGTTATCCCGCAGGATCATGGATCAGAAGCCCTCACATGAGTCTTCACAAACCTTTCAGCAAAGAAGGTTGCGTTATTTTTGTTAAAACTGGACATCTTCTTGTCCCGTGACGGCAGCATCTCAGCAAGTGCTCAACGCTGACTGAACATTCAAAACCCAAGGAAATATCATGGACATGTCTGGCATTGCGTTTGGCACCACCGATTGGTCCAGCATCGATCGAACCGAGCACCCGGGAGCAAGTGGCGTTGCTCACTGGCGCACACAACATTTTGGCCATGTCCGGGTTCGCATGGTCGAATACTCGGCAGGCTATCTGGCTGACCATTGGTGCAGCAAGGGGCACATCTTGCTTTGCCTCGAGGGCGAGTTGCACACGGAATTGGAAGATGGCCGAACATTTGTCCTCAAGCCGGGCATGAGCTACCAGGTGGCTGACCATGCAGAACCCCATCGATCCTCCACATCCATCCCAACGCGATTGTTCATCGTAGATTGATCGCAGGACTTTTCAACTTTTTCAACAAACTCAAGCTGATTGGTGGGCGTGTAAAAATGTCCCACTTTATTTTTTGAAAGAATTGCAACGTGAACTTCACCAAAGGTTTTTTTGCAGCGCTCGGATTGAGCGCCCATTTGATTTCATCTGTTTGGGCACAAAGCGACTTTGCCCAAACAGCCGCCAAAGAGCCCGGTGCGAAAGTGACGGCTTCGGGTTTGGTGTATCGCTCGCTTCAAGATGGTCAGGGCGCCAGTCCCTTGGCGACAGACAAAGTCAAAGTGCATTACCGAGGCACTTTTCCCGATGGCAAGGAGTTTGACAGCTCGTACAAGCGAAATCAGCCCATTGATTTCCCATTGAATGGTGTGATCGCTTGTTGGACCGAGGGTGTTCAATTGATGAAGGTTGGCGGCAAGGCCAAATTGACCTGTCCGCCGGCCATTGCCTACGGTACCCGTGGCGCAGGAGGCGTGATTCCCCCGAACGCCACCCTTCAATTTGAGGTTGAGCTGATCGCCATTGCTGGCAAGTAACAGCAATTCTTTGGACAATGGTTTTTTCTGATGGTCCCTACGCCTACCCCTAAGGGGCTTCAACACTGGGTCAGATCACCTGATCAAGGGCGTCGGACCTATCGTGCTAGAATATTTCTTTTTTGAATGCGGCTGTAGCTCAGTTGGATAGAGTACTTGGCTACGAACCAAGGGGTCGTGGGTTCGATTCCTGCCAGCCGCACCATTCTCACAACCTGCTTTCTTCGGATGGCAGGTTTTTTTTTGATCTTTTTCCATGAGCAAAGCTTTTACCCGCGAAAACGATGGGGAAGATGACGAGCCAAATGGTTTGCCACCGATCCCTGCCGGTGGGAAGAACTACATCACGCCTGCTGGTTATGCCCGCATCCGCGCCGAGCTTTTCGAGTTGATCGACCATGAGCGACCCAAGGTGGTCGAAGTGGTGCACTGGGCAGCCAGCAATGGCGACCGGTCTGAAAACGGTGACTACATTTATGGCAAAAAGCGATTGCGTGAAATTGACCGCCGCATCCGTTTTTTAACGGGCCGAATGGAG
>CAXNFO010000278.1:0-3375 GCA_964201395.1 Limnohabitans sp. | reverse complement strand
TGGGTGGGCGTGGCCGATGGCGTCAAAGCCGAGGTGCGTTTGTACGACCGCCTCTTCAGCGACCCGCAGCCAGATGCAGGCGGCAAAGATTTCTTGGAAGCCTTGAACCCCCACAGCCTCAAAGTGGTTCAAGCCATCGTGGAACCTTCCTTGCGCAAGGCCATGCCCGATGACAAATTTCAGTTTGAGCGCTTGGGCTACTTTGTGGCGGACCGGGTGGACCATTCGGCCACGCACCTGGTGTTCAATCAAGCGGTGGGTTTGAAGGACAACTGGGGGAAGTAAAGCAATGCTGTTCACCAGCTACTTTCAACGGGATGTGATGACGAAAAGGCCCTACATCCAAGTCAGCTGGCTCGAGCAGGCTTTGTCGGCACCCCTTCGACGGGAAGTTCAAAGCGATGGCCGTATACGGCACTGGATTTGGATCACTGATTTGAACCACTACCTGCGGGTCGTGACGCTTGAGGATGGTTTGACAGTGCACAATGCGTTTCCAGACAGGAGGTTTTCGCCATGAAGATTTCATACGACAAAGCAACCGACTCGCTTTACATTCACTTGTCTGACCGTGCGTCTGTGAACTCGGATGAGGTGACGGACGGCGTTGTGCTGGACTTTGACGCCAATGGCACCCTGGTTGGCATTGACGTTCAACATGCCAGTGACCGTGCGGATTTGAGCAATTTTTCTCTTTCACAGTTGCCCTTTGGCAATCCAATTGCAGCCTAGAACTCCGGCCTACGTGTCCACCCATGGAAACCCAACTGACCACCGCCCTGGACCAACTGCACCACGCGTTGGAACAATTGCGCGATGGGTCTTTGCAGACCCGAGACTTTTGTCACATGGCCAGGGCCCAAGAGGTGTTGCTGGGCGCTTTGCCTGAGCGCTACCAAACCGTTTGGTTGGGCCTGATAGACAGGATGGAGTCCAGCGCTTTGTTCACCGAAGAGAGTTGCTCTTTCAGCCAAACGGAGCTGATCGACAGCTTGTCCATCTGGTTGGAGAAGGCGCAGCGTTTGCTAGAGGCTTGATGCCACAGTGACGGCTGATAAACATCCAAAAATGGGTGCTCCAGGCTGATTTGACCCCTATGCACCCCCACACCATCCTCCACTTCTGGTTTACCGAACTCACCCCCAAGCAGCACTACGCCAAAGACGCTGACTTGGACGAAGCCATCCGCACTCGCTTTGGTGCCTCGTTGGAGGCGGCGGCGCGGTGTGAGTTGTTTGCCTGGCGCGCCACGCCCGAGGGGCGCCTGGCCGAGGTCTTGGTGCTCGACCAGTTCACGCGCAATGTGTACCGCGACACGGCCCGCGCTTTTGCGCAGGACGCGCTGGCCTTGGCGCTGGAGCAAGAGTTGGTGGCCAATGGACTCGACCGCAGCCTGCCCTTAGCGCAGCGCAGTTTTGCCTACATGCCCTATATGCACAGCGAGTCCGCCCTGGTGCACACGCAAGCCGTCGCCCTGTTTTCTCAGCCGGGCATGGAAGACAGTTTGCGCTTTGAATTGCGCCACCAAGACATCATCAAGCGCTTTGGCCGCTACCCCCACCGCAACGCCGTGCTGGGGCGTACCTCAACGGTTGAGGAGTTGGCTTTTTTGAGTGAGCCGGGGTCGGGGTTTTAGGTTTGTCGTTTCACACATGGTGGCCAGCACGTTGGTTGAAGTCTTTTCACCAAACCGCTGGTTGGCCATACGAGAGCTGCAGGTGATATATGCTTTGGCTGTACATCTTCCATTGCTCACACCTGCGCTACCACCATGAACACCCAAAACCTGTTTTCCCTCAAAAACCGTGTGGCCGTGGTCACTGGCGGCTCGCGGGGCATTGGCCGCATGATCGCCCAAGGCCTGCTGTGCCAAGGTGCCCGCGTCTACATCACCGCCCGCAAAGCCGCTGCCTGCGACGAGGCTGCCCAAAGCCTATCCGCTTGGGGGACTTGTGTCTCGTTGCCAGTGGACATCTCCACCACCGAGGGGGTGCAGCAACTGGTGAAACGCTTTGCCGAGCACGAAGGTCAGTTGGACATTTTGGTCAACAACGCGGGCGCCGCTTGGGCGGCGCCGTTTGATGACTTTCCCGAATCGGGCTGGGACAAGGTGGTGGACCTGAACCTCAAAACCCCGTTCTTTTTGACCCAAGCCTTTGCACCGATGCTGCGCCAAACCGCCAAGCAGCACATGGCCAAAGTGATCAATATCGCTTCGGTGGACGGCATCTCGGTCAACCCCTTGGAAACCTACTCTTACGCCGCCAGCAAATCGGGCTTGATCCACCTGACGCGGCGCATGTCGCATGCCTTGATTGGCGAAGGCATCTGCGTCAACGCCATCGCACCCGGCGCATTTGTGTCTGACATGAACCGCGACGCGCGCGACAACGGCGAGGCCGTGGCCCGGCGCATCCCGGCCCAGCGCATTGGCCGCGACGAGGACATGGCCGCCGCCGCCATTTACTTGGCCAGTGCGGCCAGCGACTACGTCGTGGGCCACACCTTGGTGGTCGACGGGGGGGTGACCCATGCGCGTGGCTCTGGGGCATTGCCCTGACCGCCCCGCGCCTATCCTTGGCCCATGGGTTATGACGCATCCCTCTTAACCTCCACCTTGAACACCCATGCCATCCCACCCGCCACGCCACCGAACGGCGGGGTGGACCCTGCAGCGATCGCCTTGGCAGACGGCGTGGATGTGCTGTGGCAAGACGCACATTTGGCCCTGGTGCTCAAACCATCTGGCATGTTGTCGGTTCCCGGGCGAGGCCCTGACAAACAAGATTGCTTGAGCGCGCGCTTGGCCCAAGCGGGCTTGCCGTCCATGGTGGTGCACCGGCTCGACCAAGCCACCTCGGGCTTGATGCTGTTTGCCCGCAGTGCCGAGATGCAGCGACAGCTCTCCCATGCCTTTGCGCAGCGCCAAGTCAACAAACAGTACTTGGCTTGCGTGGCAGGCCACCTGCCCCCATTCGATGATTGGCAGTTGATCGACGCACCCATTGCCGCAGATTGGCCGCGCCGCCCGCTGCGCATCGTGGCCGACAGCGGCCAAAGCAGCCAAACGCTTTGGCGCAGCCTGGGCGGCCCGTGCATCGATCAAGCCACAAATGTCAACAGCGCAGGTACGTGGCTGGCCCTGCGCCCCTTGAGCGGTCGCACCCATCAACTGCGGGTGCACTTGCAACACATCGGCCACCCCATTTGGGGCGACGCCATATATGCCCCGCCCGATGTGCGGGCCTGCGCTCCCCGCTTGATGCTGCATGCCCAACGCTTGGCGTTCACCCACCCTGCAACGGGCCAGGCCTTGGACTTTGCGAACACGCCTGAGGGCTGGCTGTCTCCTGTGGCGCTCAATCGGTGTGAGGC
>CAXNFO010000277.1:0-3380 GCA_964201395.1 Limnohabitans sp. | reverse complement strand
GGGTTGCACGGCCGTGGTCTGTTTCACAGACCACGGTTTTTTTTTATGTGCCGCTGAAACGGGGGCTGCGTTTTTCCACAAAGGCACGCACGCCTTCGGCGGCATCGGCACTGCGAGACAGCACTTGTTGTGTATCGCTGAGTGTTTGCACGGCGGCCGCAGGCCCCAGCTCCAGGGCTCGCAAAGCGTTTTGGCGCGTGGCCACCACCGCCAGCGGGGCTTGGGCGGCAATGTGGTCTGCCCAAGCCAAGGCGAGTGAGAGTTGTTGCCCCACGGGCACCACTTCTTGTACCCAGTTCAGGCGCAGCGCGGTGGCGCTGTCGAACTCGTCGCCGGTGAGCAAATAGCGCATGGCGTTGCCCCAACCGGCGCGCTGGGCCATGCGGATGGTGGCACCACCGGTGGGCATGATGCCGCGCTGGACCTCGAGTTGGGCAAAACGGCAGTTGTCGGCGGCGACCACCACGTCGGCGGCCAGCATCAACTCCAGGCCCAAGGTGAAGGTGATGCCTTGTACCGCCACCACCATCGGCTTGCTGCGCCGACGCAAACCCGGATGGCCCAAATCCAGGGGGTCCACCCAGCCATCGGGGCACATGCGCTCGCCGCGTTGCATGGACTCGGCCATGCTGGGCAGGTCCAAACCGGCGGTGAAGTGCTCGCCCAGCGCATGCAGCACACCCACGCGCAGGCCAGGGTCGTCTTCCAGCCGGGTGTAAGCGGCGCTGAGTTCGCGCAACATCACGGGGGTGAAGCCATTGCGCTTGGCCACCCGGTCGATGCCGATGCACAAAATGGCGCCGCGCACCTCGCACACGATGCGACCTTGGGGGTTGTCAGACATGGAGGCCTCCATTCATCAGATTCATCTGAGGTGATCCAAGCACTGCGGATCAGCGGGCAAAGCGGCGTCGCGTGAGCACCAGGGCGATTTGGAACGATACGCCCGCATACAGCGCGAGCATGCCCAGGTGACGCCATGGGTGGGTGGGCCACATGTCCATGAACAGGGGGCGCACCAACTCCACCACCTGGGTCAGCGGCAGCCATGCGGCCAACCAGCGCACCCAGTCGGGCAATTGATCGAGCGGAAAAAACACCCCACTCAAAAACATCATGGGTGTGAGGAACAAGGTGAAGTAATAGGTGAAAAAGTCATAGCCTTTGGCCAACGCATTGAACACCAAGGCCATGCAACTGAAGGTGATGCCGGCCAACAGCAAGATCGGCCAAGCCACCAAGAGTTTGGGGCTGTGGCTGATGCCCAAGCCCAGCATCACCAACAAGATGGCGCTGACAGTGAACAAAGACTTGAATGCGGCCCACAGCATTTCGGCCAACACCACGTCGTCAAGTCGCACCGGTGCGTTGAGGATGCCATCCCAGGTTTTTTGCACATGCATGCGCGAAAAAGCCGAGTACAAGGCCTCAAAGGTGGCGGCATTCATGGCACTCATGCAAATGGAGCCGCTGGCCAAGAACAACAGGTAGGGCACGCGTTGTCCACCCACTTGAACCTCACCGACCAAGCTGCCCATGCCGTAGCCAAAGGCCACCAACCACATCAAAGGCTCGGCGATGTTGCCCACCAAACTGGGCAGCGCCAACTTGCGCCACACCAACAGGTTGCGCAGAAACACAGGCCACCAGCGCATGCGCATATCAGCTGGCCTCTCGAATTTGACGCCCGGTCAACTTGAGGAACAAATCCTCCAAGTTGGCGGGGCGGTGCAGGCTGCGCAAGCCGGTATGTGTGGCCAACTGGGCCAGCAAGGCGGGTGCTGCATCGGTGTAAAAAAACACGGTTTCGCCGCTGCGCTCGACGCGTTGCGCCATCTGGGCCAAGGGGCTGTCGATCAAGGCCAAGGCACCCGCGCCAAACACCTCGACCACATCGGGCTCCAAATGCGCGGCAATCAGTTCGCGGGGTTTGCCCTCGGCGATCACCCGGCCATGGTCCAGTACCAGTAGGCGGTCGCACAAGCGTTCGGCCTCGTCCATGAAGTGGGTGGTGAGCAAAATGGATTTGCCTTGTTGCAGCAATTGCTGCAAGCGCTCCCACATCAGGTGGCGGGCTTGGGGGTCCAAGCCCGTGGTGGGCTCGTCCAGCATCAACAAGGCCGGGTCACTGATCAAGGCGCGCGCCAGGCTCAAGCGCCGCTTCATCCCGCCTGAAAGTTCACCGGGTTTCGCGTCGGCCTTGTGGGACAAAGCGCCAAATTCCAAAAGCTGCGGGATGCGCGAGCGGATGGTGGCGTCGGGCAAACCGAAGTAACGGCCAAACACCAGCAGGTTTTCTGCGCAGGTGAAGTCCGGGTCCAAGGTGTCGAACTGGCTGACCACGCCCAAGCGGGCCTTGATCGCCAAGTCATCGGCGGGCATGTCCATGTCAAAGGCCTGAATGTGGCCGCTGTCGGCCGTGGTCAGCCCCAGGCACATGCGCAAGGTGGTGGTTTTGCCCGCGCCATTGGGCCCGATCACGCCCAGGCATTCGCCCGCCGCGATGGCGAACGACACCCCGTCCACGGCATGGTTGTCGCCGTAGCGTTTGTGCAAATCGGTGCACACCAAATGGGGTGTGCGGGTCGGGGAATGGGGGGTCACATGTTGCGGCGGTACTGGCCACCCACCTCAAACAATGCGCGGGTGATTTGCCCCAGCGAACAACAGCGCACCGCATCCATCAACACCTCGAACACGTTGTCATTGGCCAAAGCCGCTTGGCGCAAGCGCTCCAGCACCTGCGTCGCTTGGCTGGCGTGCAGGTTGTGAAAACTGTGCAGGCGTTGAAGCTGACTTTGTTTTTCGTCTTCGGTGGAACGCGCCAGCTCAATTTTTTGCGGTGCGCCATCGCCATGCGGTGACTTGAAGGTGTTGACCCCAATGATGGGCAGCTCGCCGGTGTGCTTGAGCATTTCGTAGTGCATGGACTCGTCTTGGATGCGGCCCCGTTGGTAGCCGGTTTCCATGGCCCCCAATACCCCGCCGCGTTCAGAGATGCGCTCGAATTCGGCCAGCACCGCTTCTTCCACCAGTTGGGTTAACTCTTCGATGATGAAAGCGCCTTGGCTGGGGTTTTCGTTTTTCGCCAAGCCCCATTCGCGGTTGATGATGAGCTGAATCGCCATGGCGCGGCGTACCGAGTCTTCGGTGGGTGTGGTGATGGCTTCGTCAAACGCGTTGGTGTGCAGGCTGTTGCAGTTGTCGTAAATCGCGATCAGCGCTTGCAGGGTGGTGCGGATGTCGTTGAACTGAATTTCTTGGGCGTGTAGCGAACGTCCCGAAGTTTGGATGTGGTACTTCAGTTTTTGCGAGCGCTCGTTGGCACCGTATTTTTCTTTCATCGCCACGGCCCAGATGCGCCGTGCGACGCGGCCCAT
>CAXNFO010000276.1:0-3425 GCA_964201395.1 Limnohabitans sp. | reverse complement strand
CCACCAATCGATCACACGCGCCCAAAGCACACACGCTTTCGGCCAAGGCGGGCATCAAGGTCACGATGCGCTCGGGCGCTCGCGCCAACTGGACCACCTCGCCTCGGTCATCGCGCACACCTGCGGGTGTGGCGGCCCAAGCCGCATGGCCCAACGATGAAAACAGAACAAGCCCGGACACCCACGCGATAAACCCAGGCTTGGCCGCCACAACCCACCCCCGCAGCAGCCAAACCACTGGCGAGCGTCTCGCGAAGCGCCCACACCCCGCAGACAGGAGCCGATGCTCAGGCATATTGGGCCACCCATTGCGTGATGCGCCGATGCAACTGCTCCACCCCATCGGTCAGAGCGGCCGGTCCAGGTTGCAAGATGTCAACCGACTTGATTTCAAACAACTGGCCGTTGCGCACCGCAGGCACATCGGCCCAGCCCGGGCGTGCTGCAACCTTTTCAGGGCGAAATTTCTTGCCACACCAAGAGCCCAAGATGATGTCGGGCGAGCGCGCCACAATGTCCAAAGGGTTGGAAATGATGCGGTTTTTGCCCAGGCTTTGCAGGGCCAACTCAGGAAAGCAATCGTCCCCACCGGCCACGCCCACCAATTCCGACACCCAGCGGATGGCACTGATGGCGGGCTCGTCCCATTCTTCAAAATACACCCGTGGCCGTCTGGGAAAGGCCGCCGCTTGTGCGGCAATGGCGGCCAAGCGTTCGCGCATGGCGGCAATGCGCGCCAAGCCCTGCTCGGCCTCGCCCACCATCGCCGCCACTTGGTACAGCATGGAGAAAATCTCGGCCACGCTGCGCTGGTTGAACACCGTGACCTGCACACCCGCACGGATCAAGGCCGAGGCGATGTCGGCTTGCAAATCGGAAAAACCCAATACGCAATCGGGCTCCAAGGCCAAAATTTTGTCGATCTTGGCACTCAAAAACGCGCTCACCCGCGGCTTCTCTTGCCGCGCCCGCGCCGGGCGCACGGTGTAGCCCGAAATCCCCACAATACGATGCGACTGCCCGAGCAAGTACAACCACTCGGTGGTTTCTTCGGTCAGACAAATGATGCGTTGGGGGGTCATGGGCAAGAGAATCGTGATGACATACAAGTAAGTTAACGATGTTCAATACTTGTAATTTACAGACAAATGGAATGACCGGGGGTCAGACGGGTAGTAGTAATAGTTGCTTGCACCCGTAGCCCCGGGTGCGGATACAAAACCGTACCCACCCGAGCTTGCATTTACCCCCCCCAATACATTTTTAATGGTGAGCTTGGAGTCGATGTTTCCATAGGACCGGGATAGGAAAGCATCCATGGCATTAAAAGATGGCATTTGGTTGATTTTGGCCATGATGTCAGCAGAGGCATCATAATTTTGTCGGGAAACATGGTTCAAATATAGACCCGACCACGTTCGAGCATCAAACTGCTGCGTAAAGCCCAAACTCAAAACAAAATCAGGAATCAAGCCTGGCGTTTGTCCGGAAAACTGGCCGCTAGAAAATTGAACCTTTTGATACATCACCTTACCAAACATGATCGTCGAAGCGCGAACAGTTTGGCGAGCTGCAATGGTCACCTGCTGCCTTGAAAGATCGTCAGATAAATTGGCATTTTGAAAAACCGAAGGGTCGTAGCGAATTTCGTCCTTGGTCACCGATTGACCATAAACGACGCTCAATTGACTGGAAGCATTTCGAGCGTCATAGCCAATTTCATAGCCTTTAGACACCTGCGGTTTGAGTGCACCAGAAAAAACACGGTTTTGATTCGCATCAAAACCCCAAAATTCATCAGTATTTGCAAATCGATATGACTGCGTCAGTCTGAGATAAGTTTTGCTTTGTTCCGTCCATTTTTTTTGCAATGAAATTTCTTGTGCGTTGGATGCGAAGGTTCCTGATGTAGCAAGGGATTGGGTCGAGCTGGTATTTGCGTCAGCAGCATCAAAATTTTGCACCTCTCTGCGCAGCCCAAGTGTTAAATTCAAATCGCTGATCAATGGTGTCTTAAGCAAAACATAAGTCGATTGATTGGTCAATTGAACAGATTGAGCATCCTTAAAAAAAGTATTGCCATTGTCAGAAAAAACTTTTTGGGCGAGGGTTCCGTAAACTCCCTCTCCATCTTGATTTGCTTTACGGTATTCATATCCGTAAAGCAAACTAACGCTATTGCTGAAGTCGGTTTTGATTTTGGGTGAGAAGCTTATGCCTGCACCAGAGTTGGTCGATTTTCCAGCGCCAGTCGTGAAAGCAGCCCCTAGGAACGAGCCGATCGAGTCGGCGGTATCGTAATAAGGCCTTGTGAGAGAGTTGGCCTTTTTTTCATACGTAAATTCAACATCGAGAAGGGATGTGTAGGTCAACGCAAAAGATCCACCGAGGCGTAATCCATAACTCCTGACGTTGAGCTCAGACCCAACGTTGTTGAATTTGGCTGCACGCAAGTCGCCTTCGCCCACTTTTCCAACGACACCTCCAGGCATGGCGGAATTTTGTTCTGAAGAAAATAGCTCACCATGGATATTTTTAGTGCCATCAATTTTCTTTTGCCCTCTTAAGGAAAAGTTTTGACTTCTAGATCCTGAGTTTTCTCTCCAGCCATCAGAGCCAGCCAAGCCTGCTTGAAGGCTGATGGATGTATCACCTGTTCTTTTGACGTAATGGGCCTTTCCAAACTTGGTACCGAAGGAACCCGTGCCCATTTCCACCTGATTCAAATCGGCCAAAGCATTTTTGGTCAAGATATTGATCACCCCCCCCGAGGCCCCGCCACCGTATTGAACGCCGAAAGCACCCTGGGCGATTTCAATTCGATCAATGGAAAAAATATTGACGCCGGCCCACGCCACCTCAGAGCTGTCTATGGGGTTCAAGCGTCTGCCATCGATCAAGATCAACGTGTTGCCAGCCGCTGTGACACCAAATCCGCCGAGGTCAACCGATGAACTGAGTTTGAGTTGTCCGCCAGAGATGTCCCGCACATTCACGCCGCCCAGCATCATCAATACATCAGGAACAGACGAAGCGCCGGATTTTTTAATATCTTCTTGAGTGATGACTTGAATGGCTGCAGGGGCGCTCATTCTTTCTTCATCAAATCGGCTCGCCGTCACCACCACTTCCTTCAAAGTCCCTTGCGGCACCTGTGCCAAACCCGACAAACAAACAGCCGAAAGCCAGCCCAGCGCAGCCCAGCGCAGGCGTGTGCGAAACACATTTTTCATGATGAATACCCAACAAAAGCCCTCACCGCCTTCCCCGACAGTACTTGGACGTTCGGCCGTGCGACAAGCGCACGTCCACCTTGTTGGCCGGTATCCGGGCTTGCGAAAACAACCGCTGTCCGCCTTCCCAGTCGCTTGTTCAAGGCGACCAGTGGCTATGTGGGACAGGGCGAAACCGCGTGAGCAGTTTGT
>CAXNFO010000275.1:0-3459 GCA_964201395.1 Limnohabitans sp. | reverse complement strand
CGCGCGCTGGCTCGGTTGCTTGCAAAAGCACGGTGAAGCAATGGGTTGCATCACAAACCGCACATCAGCGATCGCCTGTCGATGGCGGCGTTTGGCAGTCTTTCCCTGAGCCTGAGTCTGGGCTTGGCGCTTCAGGTGGGGTAGGTGCCGGGCAACAAAATGTCGCGATTGACGTTTTGGATGTTGGTGTGGCCGCAAAAGGCCATGGTCACATCCAACTCTTTGTGGATGATTTGCAAGGCCTTGGTCACCCCGGCTTCGCCCATCGCGCCCAGGCCGTAGACCATGGCGCGGCCAATCATGGTGCCGCGTGCGCCCAAGGCCCAGGCTTTGAGCACGTCTTGTCCGCTGCGAATGCCGCCATCCATCCACACTTCGATGTCAGAGCCCACCGCGGCCACGATGCCAGGCAGGGCACGGATGCTGCTCGGTGCGCCGTCGAGTTGGCGTCCGCCGTGGTTGCTGACCACAATGGCATCGGCCCCACTTTGCACCGCCAAGCGCGCGTCTTCAGCGTCCATGATGCCTTTGAGGATGAGCTTGCCGCCCCATTGCTTTTTCACCCATTCGATATCGGGCCAGCTCAGCCGCGGATCAAATTGCTCGTTGGTCCAAGCGGCCAGCGAACTCATGTCGCTGACGTTTTTGACATGGCCAATCAGGTTGCCAAAGCTGCGCCGTGAGGTGCCCGCCATGCCCATGCACCAACGGGGCTTGGTGAGCAGGTTGAGGATGTTGCCCAAGGTGGGCCTGGGCGGGGCGCTCAAGCCATTTTTGATGTCTTTGTGGCGTTGGCCAATGACTTGCAAGTCCAGGGTGAGCACCAAGGCGCTGCATTGGGCCACTTTGCAGCGCTCGATCATGCGGGCCATGGCATCGCGGTCGCGCATCATGTAGAGCTGGAACCAAAACGGCGCTTGGGTGTGCTGGGCAATGTCTTCGATGGAGCAAATGCTCATGGTCGACAAGGTGAAGGGAATGCCAAACTTTTTGGCTGCAAGCGCTGCGTGGATTTCACCATCGGCATGTTGCATGCCGGTCAGGCCCACCGGTGCGATGCTCACCGGCATGTGGGTGGGCACACCGACCATGGTGGTGGCGGTGCTGCGGTTTTCCATGTTGACCGCCACGCGTTGGCGCAGCTGGATGGCATGGAAGTCGTTTTCATTGGCGCGGTAAGTGCCCTCGGTCCAGCTGCCGGAGTCGGCATAGTCGTAGAACATGCGCGGCACGCGTTTTTCAGCCAAAACACGCAGGTCTTCGATGTTGGTGATCACTGGCATGGGTACTCCTGTTGTGGGCTCAAGCCCAGATCACATCTTGGTTTTGGGCATACCAAGCATCGACTTGTGCCTTGACCATGTCCTCGATGCGGTTGCGTTTGATTTTCATGGTCGGTGTGAGGCAGCCGTTCTCGATGCCCCAGGGGGCATTGGCAATCACGATGAATTGCAACTGCTCATAGTTGGCCACTTGTTGGTTGGTTTGTTTGAGCAACATCCCCAACTCGGCACTGACTTGCTCGCGCGAGCCGGCTTGCTGCAATTCGAGGCGCAGCTGTTCGGCCAACACCACCAGGGCATAGGGCTGTGGCTGGGCGCTGCCCGACACCATGGACAACTCGATCATGGGGTGGGCATTAAGGCGGTTTTCAATGGGGGCGGGGGCCACATATTTGCCTTTGGAGGTTTTGAACAACTCCTTGACCCGCCCGGTGATTTTGAGTTGCCCATCGGAGCGGCGCTCGCCCAGGTCACCAGTGCGAAAGTAGCCATCGGCGGTGAACGACTCGGCGTCCAGATCGGGCCGTTTGTAGTAGCCGACCATTTGGCCAGGCGACTTGATGAGGATTTCGCCCTCAGGGCTGAGCCTGACTTCGACCCCAGGGTAGGGGATGCCCACATAGCCCGGCTCATTGAACTGCTCGGTGCCGGTGTGTGAATAGGCAAAGTCCTCGGTCATGGCATAGCCTTCGACCAAGCGCAAACCCAGTTGGCGGTACCAACGCACCAACTCGGCGGGCAAGGGGGCTGATCCGCTGCCTGCCAAGGTGGCTTGGTCCAGGCCCAAGCCCGCCAATACTTTGCGGCGCACGATGTTGCCCAGGATGGGAATGCCCAATAAAAAACCCAGCTTTTTGGGTGGCATCTTGGCGTACACGCCTTGCTGAAACTTGAGCCACAAGCGCGGTACCGAAATGAAGATGGTGGGTCGCGCCCGCTGCAAGTCCATCACAAAAGTGTCGAGCGCTTCGGCAAAAAACACCTGGATCTGACCGCTGTACAAAGCCACGCTTTCGACAAAAGCGCGCTCGAACACATGGGCCAGCGGCAAGTAAGAGAGCATGCGGTGTGCTTTGCCGGCGCCCTGGTCTTTTTCCAGAAAATCAAAAATCCCTTGGGCCACGTCTGCGATGCGGCCAAAGTTGTGCATCACCCCTTTGGGTTGACCGGTGGAACCAGAGGTGTACATCAGCATGGCCAAATCGTTGGCCGATCGGCTGGGCTCACCGGGCATGGGGCTGGTTTTGGCCACGATGTCGTCCCAGCGCTGGAACGGTGTGGCGGGCGCCAATGGCAGGGCGATGCATGGCACCCCTGCAGGCACACCAGGTGCTTGATCGGGCCAGGTGTCGAGCTTGCCGACAAACAACAGGCTGGACTCGCTGTGCTCGAGAACAAACCGAATGGTGTCGGCGTTTTCAGTGGGGAAGATCGCCACCGTGGTGTAACCGGCCATCCAAATGGCCAGCTCGGCCATGAAAAAGTGGGCGCAGTTTTTCGACAAGATGCCCACTTTGGCCCCAGGCGGCAAGCCCTGGCTTTGCAAATGCGTGGCCATGCGCCGCGCTTGGTCCATGGTTTGCGCCCAGGTGTAGGTAGCCACCTGCCCCCCACCGGTGGGTTGGGTCAAAAAAACCTGCCGGGCCAGATTTTTTTCATGGCGATAAACGTGATCGAGCAAAGTGGATTTGGACATGGTGTTCGAAGTTCAAAGGGGTGAGGAGATGCCAGCGTTGTGTGGCCAACCCACCTGGCACACAGGTGGGCAAACAATCCGGTTCATTCTAAAACCAAGGCATTCAATCCAGTCCCAGGGTTGCCCCTGATGGCCGCTGCCCCATCAGCCCGCTTGGATTCAAGCCAAGCGTTGTTGATGCCGCGCAATTTGCGCCTGCACCTGCGCGGGTGCCGTGCCGCCCACGGTGTTGCGGGCGTTCAAAGAGCCGTGCAGGCTTAAAACGGCGTAAACGTCTTTTTCGATGGAGGCGTGAAAGCCTTGCAGCACATTCAGCGGCAACTCAGACAGGTCGCAGTTGTGGCTGGTCGCAGCTTTCACAGCGTGGGCCACGGTTTCGTGGGCGTCGCGAAACGGCAGGCCTTTTTTCACCAAATAGTCGGCGAGGTCGGTGGCGGTGGCGTGTCCCTTTTTGGCGGCGGCCTCCATGTGGGCGGCGTT
>CAXNFO010000274.1:0-3461 GCA_964201395.1 Limnohabitans sp. | reverse complement strand
TTGCTGGCCCAATGCCATGACAACGTTTATGGATTGGCCGCCGGCATTTGGACCCAAGACTACAAAACCGCATGGCGACTGGGCACAGCGCTGCACACGGGGACGGTATGGGTCAACACCTACAAAGTATTTTCCATCAGCACCCCGTTTGGTGGCATGAAAATGAGTGGCATGGGCCGCGAAAAAGGCCGCCAAGGCATTTTGGAATACACCCGGCAGAAAAGTTTTTACTGGGGATTGAACGCTAATCCCATGCCCTGGGCCACACCCACTTAACGACATTTTTTTTGATTTTTATTCGCCAGGAGACCCCATGCTTTTCCCCACCACCATCGTCGGCAGTTACCCCCAACCCGATTGGTTGATCGACCGCGAAAAACTCGCCGGTCGTTTTCCACCCCGGGTGCGTGCCAAAGAACTGTGGCGCGTGGCTGAGCCGCATTTGCAGCAAGCCATGGAGGACGCCACCTTGCTCGCCATCCGCGCCCAAGAGGATGCCGGTTTGGACATCATCACCGACGGTGAAATCCGCCGTGAGAGCTATTCCAATCGCATCGCCACCGCATTGGAGGGCATTGACATCGACAACCCAGGCGTGGGCTTGGACCGTTCTGGCCATCCCAACCCGGTGCCCCGCATTGTGGGCAAGATCCGGCGCGCCCGGCCCATCGAGCTGGAGGACTTGCTTTTTCTCAAGGCCCATACAAAGCGCCAGGTCAAGATCACGGTGCCTGGTCCGTTCACCATGTTGCAGCAGGCACAAAACGATTTTTATGCCTCCGAAGAGGAGGCGGCCATGGACTATGCCGTGGCCTTGAATGCAGAGATATTGGAGTTGTTTGCCAACGGCGCAGACGTGGTTCAAGTGGATGAACCCTATATGCAAGCACGGCCAGAGAAGGCCCGTCAATACGGCATCCAGGCCTTGAACCGCGCTTTGCAAGGCGTCACGGGCACCACCGCTGTGCACATTTGTTTTGGCTACGCCGCCGTGATCCATGCACGGCCAGAGGGCTACAGCTTCTTGCCCGAATTTGCCCAGTGCAGTTGCAGCCAGGTGTCGATTGAAACCGCGCAATCAGGCCTGGATTGCTCGGTGCTGAAAACCCTGGGCGACAAGCAAATCATGGTCGGTTGCTTGGACTTGAGCGACATGGCCATTGAGTCCCCGGTGGTGGTGGCTTCGCGCATCAAGCGCGCCTTGGCGTTCATCAAGCCTGAACAAGTGATTTTGGCACCCGATTGCGGCATGAAATACCTGCCCAGGGAAGTGGCCCAAGGAAAGCTGCAAGCGATGGTGGAAGGCGCCAAAATTTTGCGTGCCGAGTATGGGTCTTGAGCCACAGCGCCCTTGTCCACACGGGTCGCCAGACTTGTTCAGGCCATGCCCGTGAATTTCAGCTCTAAGCCTTCAAAACTTGACGCAAAAAGCGCGTGGGCAAGGTGGGTCCCAGCCCTTGGTAGCCCGGCATTTCCAGATTTTTGGCTTTGACCAAAGCATGCGCGTGTAAGTTGGCGTAGAGCGCGTCGTAAACGGGAAAGCTGGCCTTCAAGATGGCGTCGTCGGTGTCGTGCACCAGCATGATGCCTTCAGAAATCGCCAGCAGCCCCACAGCGATTTGCGCCCAGCGGTCATCGGGGCCCGCTTTGGCATGGTGGAGCACATGGTCAACGCCCGCATGAATGATGGTGGCGATGTGGCGCAAGGACGGATCATCCAAGGCATATTGGCGCATGATTTTTTCAAAGGTGGTGCCATGTTCATCATGCGAGGACAAGGCCACACCAGGCATCCCAAAGGGCGTGGCATCGCTGGGTCGCGTTTCTTCTTGGCCCCAGGGCACAAACACAAATTCCGCTTGGGTATCGACAAAGCGCTGTATCAGCCAGGGGGAGGCCACCCGGTCGAGGTGAACAAAATCACGGGTGACCCATTTCATGTGCGTCCTTTGTGGGGGTGGGGGTGATGGATTCAATAAATGGCCGGTTCGTCGACCGGGCCACCGAATGCAGTCTCTAAAAAATCAAAGTCGCAGCCCTGATCGGCTTGCAGGATGTGGCGGCTGAACATCCAGCCATAGCCGCGTTCATAGCGGGATGCCGGGGCTCGCCATTGGGCGCGCCGCTGGGCCAATTCCGCGTCACTGACCTCCAGGTGCAAACGGCGCGCTGGCACATCCACGGTGATCAGGTCGCCGTTTTTGACCAAAGCCAGGGGGCCGCCAATGAAGGCTTCTGGTGAGACGTGAAGAATGCAAGCGCCGTAGCTGGTGCCACTCATGCGCGCATCGGACAAGCGAACCATGTCGCGCACACCTTGGGCCAGAAGTTTGCGGGGAATGGGCAATTGGCCCCATTCGGGCATGCCGGGGCCGCCTTGTGGCCCGGCATTGCGCAGCACCAGCACATGGTCGGCGGTGATGTCCAAATTTTCGTTATCCACAGCGGCCTTCATCTCGGGGTAGCTGTCAAAAACCATGGCTGGACCTGTGTGCTGGCGCAAATGCGGCGCGCAGGCGCTGGGTTTGATCACCGCACCCGCAGGGGCGATGTTGCCTTTGAGCACCGCCAACGCGCCTTCGGCATACAACGGGCGATCCAGCGGGCGGATCACATCCGCGTTGTGCACCTGCGCTGTGGCCACGTTCTCGCCCAGCGTCTGGCCATTGACCGTCATGGCATCCAAATGCAGGTGGTCTGACAAGGTCTTGATCAGGGCTGGCATGCCACCTGCATAGTAAAAGTCTTCCATCAAATAGGTGTCACCGCTGGGCCGGATGTTGGCGATCACGGGGGTTTTTCGGCTGGCCGCGTCGAAGTCGTCCAAGCCCACGGTGCAAGCGGCACCCGCTCGGCGGGACATGGCCACCAAATGGATGATGGCGTTGGTGCTGCAACCCATGGCCATGGCCACGGTGATGGCGTTTTGAAAATGGTTTTGTGTGAGTAGTTTGGCCGGTGTCAGGTCTTCCCAAACCATGTCCACGATGCGTCGCCCACAGGCGGCTGACATGCGTGGGTGATTGGCATCTGGGGCTGGGATGCTGGAGGCGCCTGGCAAGGTCATGCCCAGGGCTTCGGCCATGCCCATCATGGTGGCGGCTGTGCCCATGGTCATGCAGGTGCCGTGGCTGCGGGCAATCCCGCCCTCAATGCCCAACCATTGCACATCGCTGATTTTTCCGGCACGTCTTTCGTCCCAATATTTCCAGGCATCAGAGCCAGAGCCCAGGGCCTGCCCTTGCCAGTTGCCGCGCAACATGGGACCAGCGGGCAGGTAAATGCATGGCACACCGGCTGAAATGGCCCCCATCAACAGACCTGGGGTGGTTTTGTCGCAGCCACCCATCAGGACAGCACCGTCAATGGGGTGGCTGCGTATCAGCTCTTCGGTTTCCATGGCCAGCATGTTGCGATACAGCATGGCGGTCGGGCGCACAAAGGCTTCGGCCAGAGAAATG
>CAXNFO010000273.1:0-3461 GCA_964201395.1 Limnohabitans sp. | reverse complement strand
GTGGCGTCGTTGCCCGATTGCACGATCATGCCGCGCAGCAAGTCTTCCACGGGCACATTCATCTTGGGGTCGATGAACATGCGAGAACCAGGCATTTTCCAAGCCCGCGTGCTGACCGGGAAGGTTTGCTCGAGGCTGATTTTTTTGCTCTTGAGGGCATCAAACACCAGGTAAGCACTCATCAGCTTGGTCAGCGATGCCGGCTCCAGCGGCTGATCGGCCCCTTTGGCCACCAGCACCTGGTTGGCCGTCAAGTCCACCAACAAATAAGCGCGAGCGGCCACCTCGGGTGGTTCGGGAGCCTGCGCCCTGGCCATACCCGTCAGGCACAAAAACCAAACCGTCAACCAAGCAATGACTGTGTAGCGCATCTCAATCCTCAAGAAATGGGGGCGGCCGCGGCAGCCTCCCAAGACATGGCTTGCACATGTCGGAGCACCCAGCGGCGCAGCTGCGGCAATTGGCCATGGAAAAAATGCCCGCCCGCCGGTACCACGGTGACTGGCAGATTTTGCGGCTTGGCCCATTCCAACACGCTTTGCAAGGGCACCGTGTCATCGTCCAAACCATGCAAGACCAGCAGGCGCGGCGCCCAATCGGCGGGTATATCGGCCACTGCAAAACGCGAAGCGGCCGTGCCCACAAACACCAAACTGCGCACCTCACGCTGCCCATGCAGGCGGTTCAGCGCCTGGCTGACCACAAAAGAGCCAAACGAAAACCCAACCAAGGCCAAATCTCCTTGCGGCGCGGCTTGGGCGATCAACGCCAACAGGTCTTCGCACTCGCCCAGGCCTGCGTCATGCACACCTTCGCTGCCGCCCACGCCACGGAAATTGAAACGAAACACCGTCCACCCCGCTTGCACATGGGCGCGCGCCAAGGTTTGCACCACTTTGTTATCCATGGTGCCGCCAAACAAGGGGTGGGGGTGGGCCACAAAGGCACAACCCAAAGGCGGCCCCGCCGGGTCGTCACGCAACACCTCCATGCGACCCGCCTGGCCCTGAAAGCTCAGGCGCTGGGTTTGCTGGTTCATGGCGCGTCAGCGGCCCACGTTCGGGGGCAACACCAAGCGCTCGACCACGCGCCCGTCTTGCAAATGGCTGGTGACAATTTCATCAATGTCAGCCATGTCGACAAAGGTGTACCAAACAGCCTCTGGATAGACCACCGCCACCGGCCCACCGGCGCACCGGTCAAGGCATCCCGCTTTGTTGACCCGCACGCCGCCAGGGCCGTTGAGTTGGGCTTGCTTCACTTTCGCCTTGCAGTGGTCAAAAGCTTGTTGAGCGGGGTGGTCAGCGCAACAGGCTTCACCTTGGTTGCGCTGGTTGGTGCAAAAGAAAATGTGGCGCTGGTAATAAGAGTTGGCTTGTGTCATGGCGCGATTTTAGGTGGGGACCTTCCACGCCCTCACCGATCTGTGCCAAACATGCTTTGAGACTTGTGCTGATTCGGCATGCGCACCAGCAAAACCAGCGCCCACAACCACACGGCATAAGGCCACACCCAGCCCAGCCATTGGGCCAAGCCATTGAAACGGATGAAGCGGCCCTGCTCCCACTGCTGCAAATTGAGGGCCACATAGGTGCTTTCAGGGGCCTGGTTGATGGCCCACAAATACACCGACAAGCCCACCAACAAAAGGCCCCCATGCGCCCATCTGGGCAAGGGCGCCAGCAACACCGCCACCAACAAGCCCGCAAGCAACGCCCAGGCTTGGGCCGCATCCAGCCACACCCAGGCGTGGCCTGGTCCGTAGGTCAACACCGCCGACAAAGCGCTCACCCCCACGCCCACCAGCAAGGCGAAAGCCGCAAACAGCACCCGCTGGCCCAAGCCGCGGATCACCGCAAAGCCGGTCAAGCAAGGCAGGACCAGCCCCAGCAGCACCAAGAAAAAGGCCATGTCGTCACTGAGTGCTGCGGTGGGTGGGTGTTGAATCGTCAACCACGCGCTCAAAGGGCTGGTTTGTAACCACTGCGCCACTTGAGCCCGCAGGTTGGTTCCCACTTGGCCCAGGCCCAAGCAAATGGAGGCGGGAAACAACAAGGCCGAAGGCCACAACACCAACAAGGCCATGCCCCCTGCGGCGTCTTCGGTGAACCAGCGTTCGCGAAACCGGCTCCAACGGTCAATCGCACCCAAGCGCTCCATGCCGTTGGCCAGCAAGGCACCCAGCAAACCACCCAGGCTGTTGAGTCCAAAATCAGCCACCGATGGGACGCGCACCGGCAAATAACTTTGCAGGCCCTCCATCAACAAGGACACCACAGCTGCACCGCCACTGGCCAGCCACCAGGCCTGGCGGCGCAGGCCCATGCGGGTGGCGCTGAGCGCCGCCAAAAACCCCAAAGGCCCATAGCCCAGCACATTGGCCCACACATCGAATGCACCCCAATACTGCGGCCATGGCGCGGTCAAAAAACTCCAGGTGCTCAAACCTTGGTCACGCCAAGGCCCAAACGGGTACAAGCTGGCATATGCCACCAAAGCCAAATAAGCCCAGGTCAAAGGCCAAGCCACAGTGCTGCGCCGCCGCCTCAACAAGCCACACCCCAGTCGGCTTGTTGAAGCTTGCCCTCACCCGCCAAGTGCTTTACTGAAAGCTTGATGCGCTGGGAGGGCATTGGCGACTCAAAAAGGCTTGACCACCACCAACACCACGGCCACCACCAACAACAGCACCGGCAGTTCATTGAACCAGCGGTACCAAACATGGCCGTGGCTTGAGGAGCCCTCGCGCAACCAGCGCAATTGGCGCGCACATTGGTGGTGGTACGCCAGCACCAAAGCAACCACGGTCAATTTGGCATGCATCCAAATCGCCCCTTGGCCAATCCCATAGCCCCACCACAGCCACAAGCCCAAGGCCACGGCGGGCACCATCAAAATGGTGGTGAAACGCAACAGTTTGGTCGCCATCAACAACAGGCGCTCACGCTCGGCGTGGGAGTCGGCAGAAACCATGGCCAGGTTCACAAAGATGCGGGGCAAGTAAAACAAGCCCGCAAACCAACTGGCCACGAAAACAATGTGAAAAGATTTGATCCACAGCATGCGTTCCAGTGTAGTGGGTGCCACGGCACAAACTCCATTCAAAACCATTTTGCTGATGCGCCAAAAAAAGCCCGACCAAGCGGTCGGGCTGCAAAGCCGAATGAATCAAACGGCTCCCGCTCAGGGAGGTGAAGCGGGGAACGGCAAGCCGTTCGCTGTTGAATTTATCAGATTACCGGCAAATTTATAAATTGAAGAGACCTCTTCTCAATCACAAAGTATTCAAACCTCTGGTTTTCCCGAATCACCCTGCGGGGCCCACGCGACAGACAGGGTGCAGGGCATCAGGCACAATTTTCAGCATGAACCTCCACACCTCCTTCCCCCAAACCCGCTTGCGCCGCCTGCGCCGCGATGACTTCACCCGCCGCTTGGTGCGCGAAAACCATGTCACGGTC
>CAXNFO010000272.1:0-3487 GCA_964201395.1 Limnohabitans sp. | reverse complement strand
CGCAACATTTTTGAAATGGCACAACTCGAAGTGCCCATCATCACCACCATCATTGGTGAGGGCGGCTCGGGTGGGGCACTGGCCATCAGCGTGGCCGACCAGGTGTTGATGCTGCAATACGCGGTCTACTCGGTCATCAGCCCCGAAGGTTGCGCATCGATTTTGTGGAAAACCAGTGACCGTGCCGCCGATGCGGCCGAGGCGCTGGCCATCACCGCCCACCGACTCAAGGCCTTGGGCTTGATCGACAAGATCGTCAACGAACCTTTGGGCGGCGCACACCGCGACCCCAAACACATGGCGGCCCAACTCAAGCGTGGCTTGGGCGAGGCATGGCGCCAAGTCAGCGACCTCAAGGTCAAAGAACTGCTCGACAAGCGTTACGAGCGACTGCAAAGTTACGGCCGCTTCAACGACACCAAAGTCGAAGCCCAATGAGCCCCGGGTGAGCGCCAGCCCCCCCCCAACCGATCACCCGTTGACCCAGGCCTTGCAGGCCTTGGACCATTTGCCGCCCTTGGTGGTGGCCTTGAGCGGTGGGGCCGACTCCAGCGCCATGCTGGTCGCTTGCGCCCAACGCTGGCCAGGGCAGGTCAGGGCGGTGCACATCCACCATGGCTTGCAAGCAGCGGCCGACACCTTCGCCCAACATGGCAAAGCCTTGTGTGCGCGCTGGCAAGTGCCTTTGGTGGTGCATCACGTGCAAGCCCAGCACGCCAGTGGTGAGAGCCCCGAGGAATCTGCCCGCAACGCGCGGTATGCAGGCATCACTGAAGTGTTGCAACAACATTGGGGCGGTGGCCTGCGCCATGTGGTGCTGGCCCAGCATGCCGATGACCAAGCCGAAACCGTGTTGCTCGCCTTGTCGCGCGGTGCCGGCTTGCCTGGCTTGGCAGCCATGCCGGCAACGCGCATTCGGGGCGACGTCCATTGGCACCGGCCTTGGCTGTCACTGCCCGGCGCTTGGGTGCGCTCGTGGCTCCAAGCCCAGGGCGAAACCTGGTGCGAAGACCCGACCAACCAAGACATGCGCTTCACCCGCAACCGCATCCGCGCAGAGTTGCTGCCGGTTTGGGCGCAACTGTTCCCCAGCTACCGCCAAACCTTGGCGCGCAGCGCCCAGCATGCGGCCCAAGCGCAAACCTTGCTCGATGAAGTGGCCGCGCAAGACTTGGCGCTGGTGGGGCAACCGCCCTTGTTGTTGGCCTTGCAGAACTTGAGCCCAGCACGCCAAGCCAATGTGCTGCGCCATTGGCTCAAGGGCCTGGGCGTGCGTTCCAGCCAAGCGCAATTGCTTGAACTGCAGCAGCAAATCCAAGCCTGCACCACCCGAGGCCACCGCATCTACATCAAAGTGGGCCAGGGCTTTGTGCACAGGGTTCAAGACCATATCGATTGGTACAATCCCTAGCTTTGCTTCGAAACAGCCTCACACACCATGGCTTTGATCGTTCACAAATACGGCGGCACCTCAATGGGCTCGACCGAGCGCATCCGCAAGGTGGCCAAGCGCGTGGCCAAATGGGCCCGCGCCGGGCACCAAATGGTGGTCGTCCCCTCCGCCATGAGCGGCGAGACCAACCGCTTGCTCGGCCTGGCCAAAGAACTCGCCCCCAGCCGCGAAGACACCCCCTACCAACGCGAACTCGACATGCTGGCCGCCACCGGCGAACAGGCGTCTTCGGCCCTGCTGGCGATTGCCTTGCAAGCCGAGGGCATGGTCTCGGTCAGCTATGCCGGCTGGCAGGTGCCCATCCGCACCAACAGTTCCTTCACCAAAGCGCGCATCGAATCGATTGACGACACCCGCGTGCGCGCCGACTTGGACGCGGGCAAGGTGGTCATCATCACCGGCTTTCAAGGCCTGGACCCTGAGCAAAACATCACCACCTTGGGTCGGGGCGGCTCAGACACCTCGGCCGTGGCCGTGGCCGCTGCCCTCAAAGCCCACGAGTGCCTGATTTACACCGATGTGGACGGCGTCTACACCACCGACCCGCGCGTCGTGCCCGAAGCACGCCGCCTGCGCGCCATCAGCTTTGAAGAAATGTTGGAGATGGCCTCGCTGGGCAGCAAAGTGCTGCAAATTCGCTCGGTCGAATTCGCGGGCAAATACAAAGTGCCATTGCGCGTGCTCTCGAGCTTTACGCCTTGGGATATCGACTTGCAAGAAGAAGCCCGCTCGGGCACCTTGATCACTTACGAGGAAGACGAAAACATGGAACAAGCCATCGTATCGGGCATTGCCTTTAACCGCGATGAAGCCAAAATTTCAGTGCTCAGCGTGCCCGACAAACCCGGCATCGCCTACCAAATTTTGGGTGCCGTGGCCCAGGCCAATATCGAAGTGGACATGATCATCCAAAACAGCAGCAAAGACGGCAAAACTGACTTCAGCTTCACCGTGCACCGCAATGACTACGCCCGCGCCATCGACCTGCTCAAGGGCTCGGTGCTGTCGTCCTTGGGCAACCCTGAGATGGTTGGCGACACCAAAATTTGCAAAGTCTCCATCGTGGGCATTGGCATGCGCAGCCATGTCGGCGTGGCCAGCCAAATGTTCCGCTGCTTGAGCGAAGAGGGCATCAACATCCAAATGATCTCGACCAGCGAAATCAAAACCTCGGTGGTCATCGACGAGAAATACATGGAGCTGGCGGTGCGCGCTTTGCACAAAGTTTTTGACCTGGACCAAGCTCGGGCATAATGGCGGCACCTGGAAACGTGACCGAGTGGCCGAAGGTGCTCCCCTGCTAAGGGAGTATGGGGTGTAGAGCCTCATCGAGGGTTCGAATCCCTCCGTTTCCGCCAGTTAAACCCCGCCGAATGCAATTATTCAGCGGGGTTTTTTCATTGGGCGCATGGCAATTTCGGTCCGCGATCATTCAATTAACCAACCATTAACAACCGTTTTCAGGTAAAACATATTCTAAATGGGTGTTAATGGGTGTATTATTGAATTCATGATACGTTCCGACTCCCTTCAGATCACGCCCGAGATTCTGAGCTTGATTGCCCGGATCGACGAATTCAAAGGCGCATGGAGAGCCTTGGGAACGCTTGCGCCCGATCGTCTTTCAGCGCTACGGCGTGTGGCGACCATTGAGAGCATTGGATCGTCCACCCGTATTGAGGGCTGCAAGCTGACTGACCGCGAGGTGGAGCGCTTGCTCTCCAACTTGCCCATCCAGTCCTTCGACACCCGCGACGAACAGGAAGTGGCCGGTTACGCTCAACTCATGGACATGGTGTTCAGCTCGTGGCAAGACATCCCATTCAACGAGAACCACATCAAGCAACTGCATCAGGTTTTGCTGACCCACAGCGAAAAAGATGCACGCCACCGAGGGCAGTACAAAACCCATTCGAACAACGTCGTCGCATTCGATGCAAACGGTACGCAGATCGGCATCGTCTTTGAGACCGCCAAGCCATTTGACACGCCTCGGTTGATGACTGAATTGGTGTCATGGGTCAATGGCGAGCG
>CAXNFO010000271.1:0-3518 GCA_964201395.1 Limnohabitans sp. | reverse complement strand
CCAAGGGCACACCCGATCCAGCAGGAGGAGCCCCCCATGCGCGATAAGCTCGATGCCATGCGCGGCAAACGCGCTTTGATCACCGGTGCCAGCGCCGGCATTGGCCGCGCCAGTGCCATTTCTTTGGCTGAATGCGGTGTGCATTTGGTCCTCACCGGTCGCAAGGTGGCCGAGCTCGAAGCCGTGGCCCAAGAATGCCGCGCCAAAGGTGTTCAAGTGGTGGCCCTGGCTGGCGACTTGAACAACAAGCCCTTTGTGCGTCAATTGGCGCAAACCGCGCACGACGCCGATGTGTTTGTGAACAACGCAGGCATCTTGAACTACGCGCCCATTTTGGACATGCCGGTCGAAGAATGCGAGCAAATGTTCGCCACCAACGTGATCGCTTGTTACGACATTTCGCGCGAAGTGGCCCAGCACATGGTGGCGCGCGGTGGCGGGCACATGATCTTCATCACCTCGGGCTCGGCGCGCAATGTGGGCATGCATGCGGTGGTGTATGCCGCCACCAAGCACGCGGTGTCTGCATTTGCCAAAGGCTTTCGCTTGGAACTCAAAAGCGCCAATGTGCGGGTTACCGAACTGGCCCCAGGCATGGTCGACACCGATATGCGCAAGGGCATCACCCACCCCGAGGTGCTCAAGGCTTTGGCTGCGCGGCCGTTCAAGCCCATCTCGGCACAAGATGTGGCCGATGGCGTGGTCTATGCGGTGTCATGCCAAGCGACCAACAGCCCGGATTTGATCGAACTGCGCCCACCCCGCGCCTGAGACAGACCATGGATTTGGGACTGAAACAACAAACCGCGCTGGTCACCGGCGCATCGCAAGGCATTGGTCGTGCGATCGCCATCGCACTGGCCCGTGAGGGTTGTCACTTGCACCTGGCGGCGCGCAACCCCGAGGTCTTGGCCACCTTGGCCCAAGAGTTGACACAAGCCCACGGTGTGACCGTGCACACCCATGTGCTGGACTTGAGCCAGCCGGGTGCGGCCGATCAATTGGCGGCTGATTGTGGGTCCATCGACATCTTGGTCAACAACGCGGGCAACACCCCACGTGGCACTTTGTTTGAAGTCGACGAGGCCACTTGGCGGCAGGGTTGGGAGCTGAAAATATTTGGCTACATCAACCTGACCCGCGCCGTTTACCGCGAGATGTTCAAGCGCCAACGGGGTGTCATCGTGAGTGTGATTGGCATTGGTGCTGAAAAGTTGGAATACGCTTACGCCGCAGGTTCGATGGGCAATGCGGCCTTGGTGGCCCTGACCAAAACCCTGGGCAGTGTGAGTTTGGACCATGGCGTGCGCATTTTGGGGGTGAGCCCTGGCTGGGTCGAGACCGAAAAAGCCAAACGCACCTTGAAGCGCCGCGCCACCCAAGAGTTGGGTGACGAAAACCGTTGGCGCGAATTGACCGCACATTTCCCGCGCGGGCATTTGATCCAGCCCGATGAAATTGCCGATGTGGTGGCCTTTGCATGCTCGCCCAAAGCCAGTGCCATTTCGGGCCATGTGATCACGGTGGACGCGGGTTTTGCGGCGCGTGGTTATGCGCCGCCAGTGATCAAGCTGTAATGGGCACTGAACGCCCCATGCCCAACACCTTGCAACAAAAACTCGCCGCGGGTGAAACGGTCAAGCTGATGTCTTTGCGCTTGAGCCACCACATCGATGTGGTGCACATGCTCAAGGCCGCTGGCTTCGATGGTTTTTACATCGATGCCGAACACGGCATGTACAGCCTGCGCGATATTTCCGATCTGTGCCAAATGGCCCAGGCCTGTGGACTCACGCCCTGGGTGCGGGTGCACAGCGCGACTGTGGGCGCCATTGGCCCGGTGCTTGACGCAGGGGCCCAGGGCATCATCTTGCCGCATGTCAACAACCCCCAAGAAGCTGCATTGGCCGTGGACCTGTGTCGCTACCCGCCCCAAGGCCATCGGTCCATGGCCGCGTTGGGGCCGACCTCCGCTTATCAGCGGGTGCCGGCCAAAGACTCTCTGGTGCAGCGCAATGCAGCGGTGATGGTGGTGGCCATGATCGAAACCCAATCGGGCTTGGACCAAGCGCAGGCCATTGCCGCTCTGCCTGGCGTGGACGCCTTGATGATGGGGCCGATGGACTTGAGCTTGGAGTTGGGCATCCCCGGCGAGTTGCGCCACCCACGCATCTTGGCGGCTTACGACATCAGCTTGAAGGCGGCGGTGGGCGCTGGCAAGCACTTTGTGTGTGGCGATGCGGGTGGCCCGCCTGTGGCGCAACTGGTGGCCCAGGGTGCGCGCATTTTGCTTGGCAGCAATGACGCCAATTACTTGCTGCAAGCCCTCACGCATGCGGCCCAAACTTTGGACCGCGAGGCGCAGGTCAGCGGTTCTTGAGCGCCTGGCACCTGCCCCAGGCCATGGGGGCAGGTTGGTTTGACCGGTGGGTGGTCAATCGAAGCCGGGTGGCTCGTCGACGGTGACGGTGTCAAAGGTGCCGGGGATGATGATCTCCAGCACCTCTAAGTCGTCGGAATACTCCAGCACCGTGTGTTTGATGCCCGCCGGTTGGATCCAACAACTGCCCGCCACCATCATGTGTTCGCCTTGGCCTTCAAACTCCACCCGGTTCCAGCCTTTGAGCACATACACCATTTGGAATTTGACGTCATGAAAATGGCGCTTGCTCACCGCGTTTTCATCAAATGGGCGACCGCGCGCATTGATGTGGGCATCGACCAAGCCACCGGTGGCCTCCTTGGCACCCAAATCACGGTAGACGATATAGGGGCGCAGGCCCTCCCCTTTGAATTCCGAAGTGGCCAGGTGGCTGACGTGAAATTTTTGGATGGGCCATTGGCCCAAGTCGCGCATGGCCGTTTCGGCCTTCACGGGATGCAATGGCGGATCGTAGGTTTTGGGTTTGGGTGTCATCGGGTTCTCCGGGGTTGTGGGACGGCTATGCAGGGGCGCCGCCTCAGTCGGCGCGAATGTGGGCATCTTTGACGATGCGGCTCCAGGTCTTTTGCTCTTTGGCGATATACGCCGCAAATTCGCTGGGTGGACCGCCGCCGCCGACGGCGTTATCGGTGGCAAAGCGTTCGGTGACCGCGCTGGATTTGAGCGCCTTGAGGCTTTCTTCTTGGATTTTCTTCACCACATCGGCAGGTGTGCCAGCGGGCACCAAGATGCCATACCACTGGGCGGTTTCAAAATCTTTAAAACCCATTTCGGCCACGGTGGGGATGTCGGGCAAACCTGAAATGCGTTGTTGGGTACCCACCGCAATCGCGCGCAGTTTGCCGGCCCGGATGTGGGCGCCCAGGGCGGGCAGGCCCGCTGACGACGCATGGGTGCGCCCGGCCAGCAAGTCAGCCAGTTGTGGGCCCGTGCCGCGGTAGGGAATGTGGGTGAGGGAGATGCCGGTGACCAGCTTCAAGTACTCCATCGCCAAGTGCCCGGCGCTGGCGTTTCCGGCCGAACCGTAGTCGAGCTTGCCAGGGTTTTTCTTGGCGTAGGCGATGAACTCTTGAAA
>CAXNFO010000270.1:0-3523 GCA_964201395.1 Limnohabitans sp. | reverse complement strand
TTCACCCAAATCCCCATCGTCAAGTCCATCTACACCAGCGTCAAAAAAGTGTCTGACACTTTGTTCTCGAGCAACGGCAATGCGTTTCGCAAAGCGGTGATGTTGCAGTACCCGCGTGCCGGGTCTTGGACGATTGGGTTTCAAACCGGGTCGCCCTCTGGCGAGGTGGCCCAACACCTGGATGGCGAATGGATGAGTGTGTATGTGCCCACCACGCCCAACCCCACGAGTGGTTTTTTTCTGATGGTGCCGCGCGACGATGTGATTGAGCTGTCCAAGAGCGTGGACGAGGCCCTGACCTATGTGATTTCCATGGGCGCCGTCGCACCTGACGCGCAAACGGACACCAAAACCCTGACCCCTTGAGCTTGACAGGCCGGGTCTTTTTGACAAGAGAAAGTTAAGTATGGCCATGCGTTCCCACTACTGCGGTCTGGTGACCGAAGCCCTGGCAGGGCAAACCATTTCTTTGTGCGGATGGGTCAACCGCCGCCGCGATCACGGTGGCGTGATTTTTGTTGACCTGCGCGACCGCGAAGGCTATGTGCAAGTGGTGTGCGACCCCGATCGCCCCGAGATGTTTGCCATCGCCGAAGACTTGCGCAACGAGTTTTGCATCCAGGTCAAAGGCTTGGTGCGTCCCCGCCCCGAGGGCACGACCAACGATGGCCTGAAAAGCGGCAAGATCGAGGTGCTGTGCCACGAACTGACGGTGCTCAACCCCTCGGTCACGCCCCCCTTCCAGCTCGATGACGACAACCTCTCCGAGACCACCCGCTTGACCCACCGCGTGCTCGATTTGCGCCGCCCCTACATGCAAAAAAACCTCATGCTGCGCTACAAAGTGGCGATGGAGGTGCGCAAGTTTTTGGATGCCCATGGTTTTGTCGACATCGAAACCCCCATGCTCACCAAGAGCACGCCTGAAGGCGCGCGCGACTACCTGGTGCCCAGCCGGGTGCACGACGGTCAGTTTTTTGCGCTGCCCCAGTCGCCCCAGTTGTTCAAGCAATTGCTCATGGTGGCAGGGTATGACCGTTACTACCAAATCACCAAGTGTTTCCGCGACGAAGATTTGCGTGCCGACCGTCAGCCCGAATTCACCCAGATCGATATCGAAACTTCGTTTTTGACCGAAGAAGAAATCCGCGCTTTGTTCCAAGACATGATCACCGGCGTGTTCAAACACGCCTTGGGCATCGACCTGGGCGAGTTCCCGGTGATGACCTACCAAGACGCCATGCATTTGTATGGCTCCGACAAGCCCGACTTGCGTGTCAAGCTCAGCCTGACCGAACTCACCGATGTCATGGGCGATGTGGACTTCAAAGTGTTCAGCGCCCCTGCCACCAGCAAAGGTGGGCGTGTGGTGGCTTTGCGCGTGCCAGGGGGTGGCGATATCAGCCGTGGCGAGATCGACGGCTACACCGAGTTTGTGAAAATTTACGGCGCCAAGGGCCTGGCCTGGATCAAGGTCAACGATGTCAGCGCGGGGCGTGACGGCCTGCAGTCGCCCATCGTGAAAAACTTGCACGACAAAGCCATTGCAGAAATTTTGCAGCGCACCGGCGCCCAAAACGGCGATGTGTTGTTCTTTGGTGCCGACAAGGCCAAGGTGGTCAACGACTCCATGGGCGCTTTGCGCCTGAAGGTGGGCCACAGCGACATGGCCAAAAAGAATGGTTTGTTCGAAGACCGCTGGACCCCGCTGTGGGTGGTGGATTTCCCGATGTTCGAGTTTGACGAAGAAGCCCAGCGCTACACGGCGGTGCACCACCCCTTCACCGCGCCCAAAGACGGGCACGAGGACTGGATGGTCACGGCACCCGAGAAATGCATTGCCAAGGGCTATGACATGGTGCTCAATGGCTGGGAAATTGGAGGTGGCTCGGTGCGCATTCACCGCGCGGACGTGCAGCAAAAGGTGTTTGACGCCTTGAAGATCACCCCCGAAGAAGCCCAACTCAAGTTTGGCTTTTTGCTCGACGCCTTGCAGTACGGCGCGCCACCCCATGGGGGCATCGCTTTTGGCTTGGACCGCGTCATCACCTTGATGACCGGTGCCGAATCGATCCGCGATGTGATCGCCTTCCCCAAAACCCAACGCGCCCAGTGCTTGCTCACCCAAGCGCCTTCGCCGGTGGACGAAAAGCAGTTGCGCGAACTGCACATCCGCTTGCGCAACCTCGACGCTGTCAAAGCGGCTTGAGGCTTGCCAGCAGGGGCGAGCGGTTGGGCGTGTCCTCTCACCGCTGACCATGGCGCTCGCGGGCCTGTCTCCTGACCTTGCGATGCGCGTGCTTCGCCCCATATAAGGCGAGCCATTGGCCCCAGCGCCCACAAGGCTTTGTCATGGTTTTGGCCGTGACCTGTGTTGCAATGGCCCACCTGTCGAACTGTCAAAGGATTGCCCCATGAACCACTCTTTCCAAACGCGGTTGCAACGCATGTTGCTCGCCCTGACCTTTGCCTTGGCCGCGGGTTGGGCTTTGGCCCTGCCCAGCCCCAAAGACATCGAGGCTGCCGTGGGTGCGGGCCAACTGCCCCAGGCCGAGACCATGCTGCGCGAGGTTTTGCAGGCCAAACCCCAAAGCGCCAAGGCCCACTATGAGTTGGGCCAGGTGTTGGCGCGCCAAGGCAAATACTTCGAGGCCCAACAGGCTTTGGACCAAGCCAAAACCATCGACCCCACGCTCAAGTTCGCCACCAGCCCGGAGGCTTTTGTCAAAACCTATGACACGGTGCTCGCCCAGGTGCGCGGTGCACCCAGCCCTGCCAGCGCGAAGGCCGATGTGGCGCCTCCTGCGTCGTCAGTTGCCCAAGCGGCGCCAGCCAGCCCAGCCCCGAGTGGCGGTTTCAACCTGATGTATGTGTGGATCGCGGCCGCAGGCCTGGTGGTGTTGGGCTTGGTCCTGCGCCGCCGCGCTGCTGTGGCCCCTGCCATGGCCGCCCCAGCCGCCAATTCAGCTGCCCCTGCGGGCATGCCCCCAGCCGGCCAGCCCACGGCTTACACCGGTGCCACCATGGCCACGGGCGGCATCATTGGTTCAGGCCTGACCCCGGCGCAAGCCGCAGCCCCCGCACAGCGCGGCTTTGGTGCCCAATACGCGCCCCAAGCCCCAGCACCCGGGCACTACCCGCCAGCCGCTGCCCCCGCAGCGGGTGGCATGGGCGCCATGGGCGGTGCGGTTTTGGGCGGCGTGGCCGGCTTGGCGGCGGGCTATGCCTTGTCCAAGGCCATGGAGGGCGGCGCCAGCCAAACCAACCCTGCCGCTGGCAACAATGCGGCCAACCCTGCGCACGACAGCGCGGGCTATGTGCCGTTTGACAACCCCAGCCGCCCCGACATGGGTGCGTTTGATGCGGGTGCGGGCGGCGACAGCTGGGACGTGGGCCAGGCCCCCATGGACGACGACGAGTGGTGATCAGCTGGCGCACCCATGTGCACCAATTTCACACCCACCCGACAAACCGAATGGGCGGCCCAGGCCTTGGGGGTCAGCTGGCCCCAAGGGCATGCTGA
>CAXNFO010000269.1:0-3525 GCA_964201395.1 Limnohabitans sp. | reverse complement strand
AAGCGTTGGATGAGCTTTTGCTGGGATTGGCGTTGGTACATCCATGCATTTTATCTAATTTATGGAAAAAATACATGGTTAATTTCGTTGAAAAGCAGTGTGAACTTCTTTCACCCCGAGTTTTTCAACAAAATGATGGTGAACTCTTTGCGCTTTTTCAAAAGCGCTGTTTTCATGACCCAGATTGATATGAAAAATGAAGCCACCCAAACCGAGGGTCCGAAAAATGTAAGCACCAGCTCTGGGCGCCCAAGCAAATAAGCAATGCCACCCATCAAGGCCCCAAGTACAAGTGCCGCCAAAATGGTCCAAGCCACTGAGCGCCAAGCCATCGACCACCAAATAGACAGCAGTCTTTTAAAAGTCAAATCAAGTATTACTTTTTCATGTCTACCCACTTGTACTCCTTCAAAAGCCAGAACGTGCTTTATTGGACAATAAGTAGATATTTAATGATTACTAAAAATTAAAATTTCACATCAAATGGCATTTAATTAAATAATTTGTACTATTTATGCAACATTGATCATTTGGTTTGATGCGTCAAGCCGCATCAATAGAGCCTGGACTTGATTCCCAAAGCCTGCCACCCCGCCGTGCCCATCTCTTGCAGCAAGTCGATGTTGCGTTCATAAATCAAGGCGGCATTAGGAAAAGCATCGACGGCGCGGGTCACGCTGTCTTCGCGCAGCAAGTGCAGCGTGGGGTAAGGCGATTGGTTGGTGAGGTTTTCCACATCGTCGGGCGCAGTACCGGCAAATTGGTAGCCGGGGTGGAAGTCGGCAATTTGCAGCACGCCTTCCAAATCCAGGTCTTGCAGCACCGACTCACAGTCGAACAAAAACTCGTTGAAGTCCACAAAGTCGGGCAGCAGGTAAGGCGCAATCAACAAGGTGGTGTCCAGGGTGTCGGGGTCGGCATCGACCAAGGTTTGCATCTCGGTTTTCAGCAGCTTCAACACCTGCTCGGGTTCGGTGAGTTCGGTCACCACATAGCGCACCTGCCCTTTGGTCATCACCGCTTTGGCAAACGGGCACAGGTTCAAGCCCACCACAGCGCAGGTCAGCCACGCCTGGGTGTCTTCAATGGCGATGCGTTCGGTATCGGCCAGATTAGCCATGGGAGGGTGCGGCCAAGGTTTTGCGCTCCAGCGCTTGTTGGATGCGCAGCGCCAGCACCAGGCCCAAAGTGGCCATGCTGAGCGTGACCACCCAGGTCCATTGCCAGCCGCCCACGGCACCAGCCAACCAGGCCACTGCCAAGGGGCCAAAGAATTGGCCAGTGGCCGACCATTGCTGCATCCAACCCACGGTGGTGGAAACGGTGTCTTCGCTGGGGGCCAAGCGCACCGCGCAGGCAAACAAGGTGCCGGGTATCAAGCCACCCACCGCCGAGAACAACACCACGCAGGCGTAGCGGGCAACAAAAGGCAATTGCAAGCCACCCCAATCCCAAAAGGCACCGACGGCGCCCAGGCCCATCACCACATAACCGGTGGCCATGGTTTGGCGCGCGCTCCAGCCGCGCTGGGGCAAACGGCCCGACATCCAATTGCCCGAAAAGTTGACCAGCGCCACCAATGCGGTGAGCACGCCGGTCATGCCCCAAGAAATGTTGTTTTGGGTGTAGATGGTGGGCAAAAAGCCAATCACCGACATCCACTGCCCGGTGTAAACCGCAAACGCAAACGCAATCAGCCACGGCCCCGGGGTGGTGAGGGTGCGCACCAAGCGGTCACGCCAACCGGCCACAGCCGCCAGCGTTTCTTTGGGGGCCATGGGGGCGGGTCGCGACAAGGGCCGAGGCACCACCGTCCACACCGCCAACCAGGCCAAAAATGACACAGCGCCGGCAAACATCCACCAGGTGGCCCAGCCCCACAAACCCATGATGATGGGGCCGAGCAACAAACCCAAAGCGCTGCCAAATGACATGTAGGTGCCCCACCCTCCCATGCGCGCGCTCAACTCAGAGGGTGCCACGTTTTGTCGGATCAAGCCGGGTGCGGGCGTGACCACCAACAAGAAACCCAGGCCTTCGACACCGCGGAGCACGAGCAAAGTGATAGCGTCGGGCGCCAAGCCACCCAAAAAGCTTGAAAAAAACATCAGGCTCAAACCCATGAGCATGCATTTGCGCAGGCCCCAATGGTCGGCGCTCAGGCCCACCACCAAACCCAGCAGCATGCCGGCAAACTGCACCATGGAGAGCATCAGACCCGATTGCATCAGGCTTAATCCCAATTCAAGGTGCAGCAGAGGAATGGCCGGCGGGATCTTGCCCACATGCAAAGCCGCACTGATGCCAGCCCAAATCACCACCGTGGCGGGGCTCAATCCCTTGGCTGGGGCTGTGCCGCTCATGGCCATGGCCTGGCCATCGGGTGGTTGATGGCCGTAGCCGAGTTGGGGCACAAACGGGCATGCTCGCGGGTGGCAAAACGATCGGTCATGCCGGCAATGTAATCGGCCACTGCCCGATGGCGATTCGCCCGCTCGCGGTGTTCAGGGGGCATTTCTTGCGGCCGATCCAGGTAGTTGTGAAACAACTCCACCACCACGCTGCGCGCCCAATCGGTGGTGGCCATCACTTGCGGGTGTCGGTAGAGGTTGTGAAACAAAAACTGCTTCAAAGCCAAGGAGCGCTCGCGCATGTCGGCACCAAAGCCCACCACCGGGGGCGACAGGCGCACACCATCTGCGCTGCGCTGCACCACCGTTTGCATCGCGGCACGGGTGTGCGCCATCACGTCATACACCTGATCACTGAGCATTCGCCGGATGGACTCATAGAGCAAACGCCTGGGCGATAAAGCCGGGTATTCGAGTTGGACGGCTTGTCGATAAGCATCAAACAAGGGCACATCGTGCAATTGCTCCAGGGTGATCAGGCCCGAGCGCACACCGTCGTCGATGTCGTGTGCGTTGTAGGCCACCTCGTCGGCCAAATTGCACAACTGCGCCTCCAAGCTGGGTTGGGTGCGGTTCACAAAACGGGCGCCCACACCATCAGGCTCCTCGCTTTCAATGGCTTGGGCGTTGTGCAGCGAGCAATGCTTGAGGATGCCCTCTCGTGTTTCGAAGCACAGGTTGAGGCCGTCAAAGTCGGGGTAGCGCGCCTCCAAGCGGTCGACCACCCTCAGGCTTTGCAAGTTGTGCTCAAAGCCGCCGTGTTCGGCCATGCAATCGTGCAAGGCGTCTTGACCCGCGTGGCCAAACGGGGTGTGACCCAGGTCATGCGCCAGCGCAATCGCCTCGACCAAGTCCTCGTGCAGCCCCAAAGCCCGCGCCAGGGATCGCGCCAGTTGCGCCACCTCCAGTGAATGGGTCATGCGGGTGCGAAACAAGTCGCCTTCGTGGTTCAAAAAAACCTGGGTTTTGTAAACCAGGCGGCGAAATGCTGTGGAATGCACGATGCGGTCGCGGTCGCGCTGAAAAGCGTTGCGGGTGGGGGCGTCCGGCTGGGGGTGAAGCCGGCCCCGGCTCTGCGCCGGGTTGCAGGCCAGGTCGCTGAGTGCGGGGGCCA
>CAXNFO010000268.1:0-3530 GCA_964201395.1 Limnohabitans sp. | reverse complement strand
CAAAAGGCTGTCAAGCAAGCCACCGACATGGCCGAAGCCAACTTCAACGCCGTGACCGCATCCGCCGTCACCGCCGCCAAGACCGCCAGCAAAAAGCGTTGAACCTGAGGGGCTGATGGTCCCCAAGGCGAACCCTTGTCTCCTCGGGTCCTGTCGCAACCTTTGGGTTCCGGGATCCCTTAAAGGCCCTGTTGCAAAACGGGGCCTCTTTTTTTGGGTCGGGTCAAAAGGGTCAGCGTGCCGAGGCCAAAGCCGCTTTCAAAGCGGGCAAGGCCGCCAGCATGGCGGCACGACCGGCTTCGATGGCACGCAAACGGGCATTGAAGTCGGCACTGCTCACCCCACCCAGGCTGGGGCGCACCACCACATCGGCCTCTTTGAGCTCCAAGGCCTTGATGCTTTTGCCCATGATGTTGAAGGTTTGCAGAAGGATTTGCAGCATGGACTCGGCCTGGCTGCCCTCTGGGGTGGTGGATATGTCAATCGCGAGCACCACCTCGGCACCCATTTCACGCGCGTACCGCACCGGCACCGGCGCCACCAAGCCGCCGTCCACATAGTCGCGGTTGTTGATGCGCACCGGCAAAAACACCGAGGGCACCGCACTGGAGGCGCGCACGGCTGTGGCCGTATCTCCGCGCTGAAAAAGCACCCCCTCACCCAAATTCAGGTCGGTGGCCACGATGCCCAAGCGGATGGGCAGGTCTTCGATTTTTCGCCCCTGGGTCTGGTTCGAGACGTAGCGGGCCAGGGCCTCACCGCGCAACACCCCCCGGTTCAAAAAGGGCAAGGCCCAGTCGGTGATCGTGGACTCCTCCATTGTCTCGGCGATGCGCTGCAACTGGGCGCCGGTTTTGCCGCTGGCATGCAAGGCACCGACCAAACTGCCCGCCGAAGTGCCCACCACCAGATCGGTTTTGATACCGGCCTCCTCCAGCACCTGCAACACGCCCACATGGGCAAAGCCGCGTGCCCCCCCACCCCCCAAGGCCAGGCCCAAGCGCTTGGGCTTGGGTGCGGGCAATTCAACGGCAGGCGCAGGGGCGGTTTCGCCCTTGGGCGGGGCTGGGGGTGTGGCGCAGCCCACCAGGCCCAGCAAGGCGATCAACGCGGCCCAGGCCTGGACGCGACGCGAATAAAAAATGAATGACATGGCGAGGTCTCTCGTTCAATGTGGGCTGAGCCAACGCTCAAGCACCATTGTCGGGGCTGCTGCACCCGTCGGAATGGGCACTGGCCGATAATTGGGCTTCATACGATTCAATCAGGAGCTCAAAATGGACATTACAGGCAAAGTTTTCATCGTCACCGGCGGCGCTTCGGGTCTGGGCGAGGGCACAGCCCGCATGCTCGCGGCCAAGGGTGGCAAGGTGGTGATTGCCGACATGCAGGTCGAAAAAGGCGAAGCCATTGCCAAAGAAATTGGTGGCGCCTTCATGCGCTGCGACGTCAGCAGCGAGGCCGATGGCCAAGCCGTGGTGGCCAAGGCCGTCTCCATGGGCAAGCTGATGGGCTTGGTCAACTGCGCGGGCATTGCTCCGGCCGAGAAAACCGTGGGCAAAAACGGCGCGCATTCCCTGGCCGTGTTCACCAAGACCGTCACCGTCAACCTGATTGGCACCTTCAACATGATCCGCTTGGCCGCTGAGGCCATGTGTAAAAACGACCCCGAGCCCACCGCCGAGCGCGGGGCCATCATCAACACCGCATCGGTGGCGGCCTATGACGGCCAAATTGGCCAGGCCGCCTACTCTGCCACCAAAGGCGGCGTGGTCGGCATGACCTTGCCCATCGCCCGCGATCTGGCCCGCAATGGCATTCGCAACATGACGATTGCCCCCGGCATCTTTGGCACCCCCATGATGTTTGGCATGCCCCAAGACGTGCAAGACGCTTTGGCCGCCAGCGTGCCCTTCCCTTCCCGCTTGGGCACCCCCCAAGACTATGCGCGCTTGGCCGTGCACATCTTTGAAAACGAGATGCTCAACGGCGAGGTGATTCGCCTGGATGGCGCCATCCGCATGGCACCGAAGTGACCCCCTGGCCCCTGCGCGCATGAAGGCTGAGCCCAAGCCGGAAGCAGGCTGCCGGCACCACCCGCGCGCCAAGGCGCGCTGGGTCATCCCCCTGTTGTGGGGCTTGTGCACCCCGTTGACCTGGGGGCAATTCGAGGTCCCGCTGCAACCCGAGGCGGCCACGGGCTTGGTGGCACAAAGCAGCGTTCGCTTTGCACGCCAGGGGGTAAGCGCCGCCCACCCCCTGGCCAGCCAGGCGGGCTTGGACATCTTGCGCCAAGGCGGGTCGGCGCTGGACGCAGCCATCGCCGTTCAAATGGTGCTCACCTTGGTCGAGCCACAATCAAGTGGCATCGGTGGCGGGGCTTTTTTGCTCTACCACGATGGCCAACGCGTGCAGGCCTACGACGGGCGCGAAACCGCCCCAGCGGCCGCCACCGAAAACCTGTTCATGCGCGAAGGCCGCGCCATGGACATGCGATCTGCGGCCATCGGCGGTTTGTCGGTGGGTGTGCCCGGCGTGTTGCGCATGATGGAACTGGCACACCGCAGCCATGGCCGCCTGCCTTGGGCGCGTTTGTTCGAACCGGCCATCGCCTTGGCCCAGACCGGGTTTCCGATGGGGCATCGGTTGCATCAGTTGCTGCGCAGTGCCAACGATTTGCAACAAGACCCCCAGGCGCGGGCCTATTTTTACCAAGCCAATGGCCAGCCTTGGCCTGTCGGTCACCGCTTGCAAAATCCGGGTTTGGCCCAGGTGTTGCAACGCTTCGCCGATGGCGGGGCGGAGGCTTTTCACCAAGGCGCGATCGCACAAGCCATGGTGCAAAAGGTACAAAACCACCCCGACAACCCCGGCTTGATGCGCTTGGAAGACTTGCGCCTATACCGCGCCATCGAACGCGAACCGCTGTGCTTTGACCACGCCGCCCAAGGCGTGGTGCACCAGGTGTGCGGCTTTCCCCCGCCCAGCTCGGGCGCGGTGGCCATGGCCCAAATTTTGGGCATGCTGGCCAGCGCCTTGCCCCGCACCGCGCCCGCACCGTCTTTGCGCCCAGACACCGCCGCCAACCCGGGGCAGACCACCTGGGTTTGGGACGAGGCCTGGCTGCACACCTATACCGAAGCAGCCCGGTTGGCCTATGCCGACCGAGCACAGTATCTGGCCGACCCCGACTTTGTCGCGGCCCCCGGTGGCGATTGGCGCAGCCTGATCGCACCGGCTTATGTGGCGCATCGCGCCCAGTTGATTGGCCCGCGCCGCATGGCCAACGCACCCGCCGGTTTGCCCGGCGCTGCGCCGCTGGCCCTGGCCCCCATGGCTGAGCAAACCGAGCGGGGCACGAGCCATCTGAGCATCACCGACGCCTGGGGCCACACCTTGGCCATGACCTCCAGCATCGAGTCGGCTTTTGGCGCCCACACCATGGTCAGCTTGGGCGAAGTGGGGGGCTTTTTGCTCAACAACCAACTCACCGATTTCAGCTTTGTGCCACGCAACGAACAAGGCCTGCC